>NZ_JBHWUI010000023.1:0-69733 GCF_042737525.1 Kitasatospora sp. NPDC059973
CCCCCGCCCCCCCCGCCCCCCCCCCGCGCCGGTCGAGGAGGCCCCCGCGGCCCCCGCCCGCCGCCCCCGTCGCCGCCGCGTGGCCGAGGCCGCGCCGGTCGTCGAGGCGGCCCCGGTCGAGGAGCCCGCCGCAGAGGAGGAGCCCGCCGAGGAGGCCGAGGCCGTCGCGCCCGCCGCCGAGCCGGAGCCCGCCCCGGCCCCCGCGCCGGTCGCCGAGGCCGAGCCGACCCACCGGGTGCGCCGCCGTGCGGTCCGCCCGTCCACCGCGATCTTCCAGGCCCCCGTCTTCCAGGAGCCGGCCCCCTACACCGCGCCGTCGACCCCGGCCGCCGCCGCCCCCGCCGCCCCCGCCCCGGCCGAGACCCCGGCTCCGGCCGAGGCCCCCGCCGTGAAGAGCACGGAGGAGGACGAGTACGAGTACAGCGGCGTCGGCCGCCGTCGCCGTACCCGCACCCAGGTGCGGGTGCAGACCCCGAACCGCCGCAAGTCGGCCGCCGCCGCCGCTCCGGTGGCGCCCGCCGCCCCCGTGGTCGAGGCCCCGGTCGCGCCGCCCGCCCCGGTCGCGGCCCCGGCCGCCGTCGAGGCGCCCGCCGCCGGTCCCGAGGCCGAGGACGAGTGGGAGGACGGTCGTCCGTCCCGCCGTCGCCGCCGGGGCGGCCGCCGCCGCCGTCGTGGCGAGGCCGAGGACTTCGAGGCCGAGACGGCCGAGACCGACCAGCCCGTCCAGGAGCCGGCCGCCGAGGCCGAGGCCGAGGACGAGGACGGCGAGGACGACGACGACCTGTCGGCCGGCCTGGCCTCGTCCCGTCGTCGCCGTCGTCGCCGCCGTCGCAGTGGCGAGGCCGGTGCCGGCGAGGCCGCCGAGACCACCGAGGACGGCGTCCGCACGGTGGTGAAGGTGCGCGAGCCGCGCCGCCGCTCCACCGAGCCGTCGTTCGACCCGGACGAGGTGCAGTCCATCAAGGGCTCCACCCGTCTGGAGGCCAAGAAGCAGCGCCGCCGTGAGGGCCGCGAGCTGGGCCGCCGCCGGGTGCCGATCATCACCGAGGCCGAGTTCCTGGCCCGTCGCGAGTCGGTCGAGCGCGTCATGGTGGTGCGCCAGAACGGCCAGCGCACCCAGATCGGCGTCCTCGAGGACGGCGTGCTGGTCGAGCACTACGTCAACAAGGAGCAGGCCACCTCGTACGTCGGCAACGTCTACCTGGGCAAGGTCCAGAACGTGCTGCCGTCGATGGAGGCCGCCTTCGTCGACATCGGCAAGGGCCGCAACGCGGTGCTGTACGCCGGTGAGGTGAACTTCGGCTCGCTGGGCGGCCACGGTGGCCCGCGCCGGATCGAGTCGGTGCTGAAGTCCGGCCAGTCCGTCCTGGTGCAGGTCTCCAAGGACCCGATCGGCCACAAGGGCGCCCGCCTGACCAGCCAGATCTCGCTGCCCGGCCGCTACCTGGTCTACGTGCCCGAGGGCTCGATGACCGGCATCTCGCGCAAGCTGCCCGAGAACGAGCGGGCCCGTCTGAAGCAGATCCTCAAGAAGATCGTCCCGGACGACGCGGGCGTCATTGTGCGCACCGCCGCCGAGGGCGCCTCCGAGGACGAGCTGACCCGTGACGTCCAGCGCCTCCAGCAGCAGTGGGAGGAGATCCAGAAGAAGGCCGCGACCGGCAACGCCCCCGCGCTGCTCTACGGCGAGCCGGACATGACCGTCCGGGTCGTCCGCGACATCTTCAACGAGGACTTCACCAAGGTCATCGTCTCCGGCACCGAGGCGTGGAACACCATCCACGACTACGTCTCCAACGTGGCCCCCGACCTGGCCGAGCGCCTGCAGCGGTGGACCTCCGAGGTCGACGTGTTCGCGACCTACCGGATCGACGAGCAGCTGATGAAGGCGCTGGACCGCAAGGTCTGGCTGCCCAGTGGCGGTTCGCTGGTGATCGACCGCACCGAGGCGATGGTCGTCATCGACGTCAACACCGGCAAGTTCGTCGGTCAGGGCGGCAACCTCGAAGAGACCGTCACCCGCAACAACATCGAGGCGGCCGAGGAGATCGTGCGCCAGCTGCGGCTGCGCGACCTCGGCGGCATCATCGTGATCGACTTCATCGACATGGTGCTGGAGTCCAACCGGGACCTGGTGCTGCGCCGTCTGCTGGAGTGCCTGGGCCGGGACCGGACCAAGCACCAGGTGGCCGAGGTCACCTCGCTGGGCCTGGTCCAGATGACCCGCAAGCGGGTCGGCCAGGGCCTGCTGGAGTCCTTCTCCGAGCCGTGCGTCCACTGCAACGGGCGCGGCGTGATCGTCCACATGGAGCAGCCGAGCAGCCACGTCCACACCGGTGGCGGCCACGCCGTCGCGGCGGGCGAGCCGGCCTCGGGCGGCGGCAAGCGCCGGCGCCGGGGCAAGGGCGGCGGCGCCCAGGACGAGGCGCAGACCGTGGTCGAGGCCGACATCGAGGCTCCGGAGCACGAGGAGGTCGAGGGGCAGCTCGCGATCGACGTGCCGGTGGCCGAGGTCGAGGCCGAGGCCGAGGCCGTCGTCGAGCCGGTGGCCCAGCCGGAGACCGAGCCGGTGGCCGTCGAGGAGCCGGCCCAGCCGAGCCTGGTCGAGATCCCCGCCGCCACGGCGGCGCCGGCCGGCCGCACCCGCCGCCGGGCGGTGCGCAAGGCGACGGCTCCGGCCGGGGCGCCCGCCGAGGCCGAGATCGTGGTGCTGCAGGCCCGTGCCGACGCGGCGCTGCAGGCGGCCTTCGCGGCCGTCGAGACGCCCGCCGAGGCCCCGGCCGAGCCGGTGGCGGAGGCCGTCGAGGCACCCGTCGAGGCGCCGGCCGCGGCCGAGCCGGTCGCGACGGAGCCCGAGGCGGCCGCGGAGACCGGTACGCCGGAGCCCGCCGCCGAGGCCGCCCCGGCCGAGGAGCCCGCCGAGGAGGCGCCGGCGCCGAAGAAGCGGGCCGCCCGCAAGACCACCGCGAAGAAGACGGCCGCCAAGAAGACCACCACCACGGCGGCCGCCGCGAAGAAGACCACCGCCCGCAAGACCACCACCAAGCGGACGAGCGCGGCGGCCAAGAAGGCCGCGGCCGCCGAGGGTGATTCGGCAGCCGAGTAGTGCGTCGGTCCGGGGCGGGCTCGCGCCCGCCCCGGACCGGGACGGCCCGGTTTGCCCCCGAGGGGGCCGGTCCGTATTCTTGACCCTCGGCGTGTCTACGCCGTCGCTCCCGAACACATCACCTTCCGGGCCCCTCGTCAGAGGAGTCGGGGAGAGGCCCCTGTGTCCGTACCCAGGTGGCTGGCATCTGGAGCTCCGACCGAGTTAGGAAAGTGGGTACCGCATGTACGCGATCGTTCGCGCAGGCGGCCGCCAGCACAAGGTCGCCGTCGGCGACGTGCTGGAGATCGACCGTATCGAGGCCAAGCCGGGTGACTCGGTGGAGCTCTCCACCATCCTGGTCGTCGATGGTGAAGCTGTCACCTCCGACCCGTGGGTGCTGGCCGGCGTGAAGGCTCACGCCGAGGTGGTCGACCAGACCAAGGGCGACAAGATCGTCATCCTGCGCTACAAGAACAAGACCGGTTACCGTCGCCGCCAGGGTCACCGCCAGCAGCACACTGCTGTGCGGATCACGAGCATCGACTCCGTCAGCAAGTAAGGGGATAGCGAGATGGCACACAAGAAGGGCGCAAGCTCTACCCGGAACGGCCGTGACTCGAACGCCCAGCGCCTCGGCGTGAAGCGCTTCGGCGGCCAGGTCGTCTCCGCCGGCGAGATCATCGTCCGCCAGCGTGGCACCCACTTCCACCCGGGCGCCAACGTCGGCCGTGGTGGCGACGACACCCTGTTCGCGCTGTCCGCCGGTGCGGTGCAGTTCGGCACCCGTCGCGGCCGCAAGGTCGTCAACATCGTGGCCGTCGAGGCCTGAGTCCGACAAGACTCACAATGAAGGGTGGGCCGGAATGATCCGGTCCACCCTTCATGCTTGAGAAGCAGGCAACACTTTCTTCGCACTGGAGGCACAACCATGACCACCTTCGTGGACCGCGTCGAGCTGTACGTCGCCGCGGGTAACGGGGGCCACGGCTGCGCCTCCGTTCACCGGGAGAAGTTCAAGCCGCTGGGAGGCCCCGACGGCGGCAACGGCGGTCAGGGCGGCAGCGTCATCCTCACCGTGGACGCGCAGATCACCACCCTGCTGGAGTACCACCACTCGCCCAAGCGCAAGGCGACCAACGGCAAGCCCGGCGCGGGCGGCAACCGGACCGGCGCCGAGGGCCACGACCTCGTCCTGCCGGTGCCGGACGGCACCGTCGTGATGGACCGGCAGGGCAACGTCCTCGCCGACCTGGTCGGCCACGGCACCAGCTTCGTCGTCGCCGCCGGCGGCCGGGGCGGCCTGGGCAACGCGGCGCTGGCCTCGTCCCGCCGCAAGGCGCCCGGCTTCGCGCTGCTCGGCGAGCCGGGTGAGGCCCGTGACATCGTCATGGAGCTCAAGTCCGTCGCCGACGTGGCCCTGGTGGGCTACCCGAGCGCCGGCAAGTCCTCGCTGATCTCGGTGATCTCCGCCGCCAAGCCGAAGATCGCGGACTACCCGTTCACCACCCTGGTCCCCAACCTCGGCGTGGTGACCGCCGGCGACTTCGTCTACACCGTCGCCGACGTCCCCGGCCTGATCCCGGGCGCCAGCCAGGGCCGCGGCCTCGGCCTGGAGTTCCTGCGGCACGTCGAGCGCTGCTCGGCGCTGGTCCACGTGCTGGACTGCGCGACCCTGGAGCCCGGCCGCGACCCGCTGACCGACCTGGAGACCATCGAGGCCGAGCTGGCGCAGTACGGCGGCCTGGAGGACCGGCCGCGACTGGTCGCGCTCAACAAGGTCGACGTCCCGGACGGCCAGGACATCGCCGACCTCACCCGGGCCTCGCTGGAGGAGCGCGGCTACCGCGTGTTCGAGGTGTCCGCCGCCTCCCGCAAGGGCCTGCGCGAGCTGAACTTCGCGATGGCGCAGATCGTCGCCGAGGCCCGCGCCGCCAAGCCGCTGGAGGAGTCCACCCGGATCGTGCTGCGGCCCACCGCCGTGGACGACGCGGGCTTCACCATCACCGAGGAGGACGGCGCCTTCCGCATCCGCGGGATCAAGCCGGAGCGCTGGGTCCGCCAGACGGACTTCTCCAACGACGAGGCCGTCGGCTACCTCGCCGACCGGCTGGCCCGCCTCGGCGTGGAGGACAAGCTCTGGAAGGTCGGCGCCCACGAGGGCGACACCGTCATCATCGGCGCGGAGGACAACGCGGTCGTCTTCGACTGGGAGCCGACCATGGCCGCCGGCGCCGAGATGCTCGGCCGCCGCGGTGAGGACCACCGCCTGGAGAGCCCGCGTCCGGCGGTCGACCGCCGCCGCGACAAGCTGAAGAACCGGGACGCGGCCGAGTCCGAGTTCCTCGCCTTCGAGGCGCTCTCCAGTGGCCGCCAGGCCGCCGTCGAGGGCGACGACGACGAGGAGTAGGACCGGCCGGTCCGACCCGCGTAGTGCCGCGGCCCCGCTCCCTCCCGGAGGCGGGGCCGCGGTGCGTCGGGGGCCTTGCTGAAACGTCACTTCGCTTGGCGGGAGCCGGACTTGGCGGGACCGCCCCCGGCCCGGGTGGCGGGACGGGGCCCGCCGGGCGGGTGCGGTCCGCCCGGCGTCCCGCGACCGGTCCGGGCCGGCCGGTGACCGGGGAGGGGCGCGGTCCAGCCGGTGAAATGCCCTGCGGACGGGCTGCGCCGATCGCGTAGATTGCGGGGGTGACGGCCGGGCCCGGGCCCGCCGTACCCGCACCACACCGGAAGGGCGTACAGCGAGATGAGCGAGGACTCACTGCGGCAGGAGGTCCTGACCGCACGACGGATCGTCGTCAAGGTCGGTTCCTCCTCCCTCACCACGGCGGCCGGCGGCCTGGACGCCGACCGGGTCGACGCCCTGGTGGACGCGCTCGCCAAGGTCCGCGGCGGCCCGGACGCCCCCGAGGTGGTCCTGGTCTCCTCCGGTGCCATCGCGGCCGGCCTGGCCCCGCTGGGCCTGGACCGCCGGCCCAAGGACCTCGCCCGCCAGCAGGCCGCCGCGAGCGTCGGCCAGGGCCTGCTGGTCGCCCGCTACACCGCTTCCTTCGCCCGGTACGGCATCCGGGTCGGCCAGGTGCTGCTGACCGCCGAGGACGCCAGCCGGCGCGCCCACTACCGCAACGCCTACCGGACGCTGGACCAGTTGCTGGCGATGGGCGCGATGCCGATCGTCAACGAGAACGACACCGTCGCCACCGCCGAAATCAAGTTCGGTGACAACGACCGGCTGGCCGCGCTGGTCGCCCACCTGGTCCGGGCCGACCTGCTGGTGCTGCTCTCCGACGTGGACGGGCTCTACGACGGCGACCCGAGCCGCCCCGGCACCAGCCGGATCGCCCAGGTGGCCGGGCCGCACGACCTGGACGGCGTCTCGATCGGCAGCGCGGGCAAGGCCGGGGTCGGTACCGGCGGCATGGTCACCAAGGTGGAGGCGGCCCGGATCGCCACCGGCGCGGGCATCCCGGTGGTGCTCACCGCCGCCAGCCGGGCCGCCGACGCGCTGGCCGGCCGGCCCACCGGCACGCTCTTCCTGCGCACCGGCAGCCGCTCCTCCGACCGGCTGCTCTGGCTGGCGCACGCGAGCAGCCCGCGCGGCGCCCTCCACCTGGACGAGGGGGCCGTCGCGGCGGTCGTCTCGGGCGGCGCCTCGCTGCTGCCCGCCGGGGTCACCAAGGTCGACGGGGAGTTCGCCGCGGGTGATCCGGTGGACCTTCTTGGCGAAAACGGCCACATCGTGGCGCGCGGACTGGTCAACTTTGATGCGAGGGAGTTGCCCCGGCTGCTCGGCCGGTCCACCCGAGACCTGGCCCAGGAGTTCGGTGCCGCATACGAGCGCGAGGTCGTCCACCGCGACGACCTGGTCGTCCTGCGGGGCTGACCGGTCCGCGGGAGCGGCGGCGGTGCGGGCCTTGCCGCGGGCGAGGGGGCGCAGCCGTACGCGCCGGACCGGGGCCGGCGGGTACGACGACACGAGATCGCCGAACAGGAGGCCGCCGGTGGAACGCAGGCGCGAGGCAGCGCTGACCGGAGGAACGGCGGGCCGGCGGCTGACCAGCATCGACGGCGGGCGCGGGGCCGACACCCCGGCCGGGCCGGCCGGTCCGCCGCCGCAGGAGCCCGGCGCGCTACGCGGGGTCCGGCCGGACCGCCGGGACGAGGGGGAGCCGCCCACGGTGCCCGAACAGGCCCGGCTCTGGCACGTGGTGCTGAGCGTGGCGGGGCAGGCCACCCCGCTGTCCGCGTTGCGGGCGGGGCTGGAGCGGCTGGCGCACGACCACTCGTTCTTCCTGACCGCCCGCTACGCGGCCGACCACGCGGAGATCCGCTACTGGGAGCAGGCCCGGGACCTGCACGACGCGGCGGCGATCGCGCTGCGGCTCTGGGGCGAGCACAAGGTGACCGCGAACCTGCCGCCGTGGGAGATCGTCGGGCTGGAGGTGGTCGACCGGGCGACGTACCACAAGCGCGTCGCCGAGGGCTTCGGCGGCCCGCCGCCCCATCCGGGCGGGGTGCACCCGTACTGACGCACGTGCCGCGCCCGGGGCACGGCACGTGCGGGCCTTGCTGGGCGCCCATGTCTCACCGGGCGAAATGCCCGGTGGGCGGGGGCGGCCCACTCGCTACCCTTGGCGCATGACCAGCGACCTCGCCACCGCCGACAGCCCCGTCCTCGCCGTAGCGCGCCGAGCCCGGGAGGCCGCCGCCGTGCTCGCCCCGCTCCCGCGCCGGGCGAAGGACGCCGCGCTGTCGGCGATCGCGGACGCCCTGGTGGCCCGGAGCGCCGAGATCACCGCCGCCAACGCCGAGGACGTCGCCCGGGCCCGGGAGGCGGGTACCGCCGAGTCGGTGATCGACCGCCTGACCCTCACCGACGAGCGGATCGCCGCGATCGCCGCGGACGTCCGCGACGTGGCCGGCCTGCCCGACCCGGTCGGCGAGGTGGTGCGCGGCTACACCCTGCCCAACGGCCTGGACGTGCGGCAGGTCCGCGTCCCGCTCGGCGTGGTCGGCATCATCTACGAGGCCCGTCCGAACGTCACCGTGGACGCCGCCGCGCTCTGCCTGAAGTCCGGCAACGCGGTGCTGCTGCGCGGTTCGGCCTCGGCCTACCGCTCCAACACCGCGCTGATCGCGGTGCTGCGCGACGCCGTCGTCTCGGCGGGCCTGCCCGCCGACGTGATCCAGCTCGTCCCGGGCGAGAGCCGGGACTCCGTCCAGGAGCTGATGCGCGCCCGGGGCCTGGTGGACGTGCTGATCCCGCGCGGCGGGGCCTCGCTGATCCGTACCGTGGTCGAGGGCTCGACCGTGCCGGTGATCGAGACGGGGACGGGCAACTGCCACGTCTACGTGGACGCCGAGACGGACCTGGCGATGGCCGTCGGCATCCTGCTGAACTCGAAGGCGCAGCGGGTCAGCGTCTGCAACTCGGCCGAGACCCTGCTCGTCCACCAGGACGTCGCGGGGGCCTTCCTGCCGCTCGCGCTGGCGGCCCTGGCCCAGGCCGGGGTGACGGTGCACGGCGACGACGCGGTCCTCAAGGCCGCCGAGGGCTCGGCGGCGACCGTGGTGCCGGCCACCGAGGCGGACTGGGAGACCGAGTACCTCTCCTACGACCTGGCGGCGGCCGTGGTGCCCTCGCTGGAGGCCGCCGTCGCGCACATCCGCCGCTGGTCCTCCGGCCACACCGAGGCGATCGTGACCACCTCGCAGGCCGCGGCCCGCCGTTTCACCCAGTTGGTCGACGCGACGACGGTGGCCGTCAACGCCTCGACGCGGTTCACCGACGGCGGTGAGTTCGGCTTCGGCGCCGAGATCGGCATCTCGACCCAGAAGCTGCACGCCCGCGGCCCGATGGGCCTGCCGGAGCTGACCAGCACCAAGTACATCGTCACTGGTGACGGGCATGTCCGGGGCGAGGCGACGCAGACCGTGGGCGGGGCGGCCGACGCCGGCTGAGCCGGCCGGGAGCCCCCGGCGGGCGGTCCGCGTCACACGGGTGACGGACCAAGTGCGAGGAGCCACAGACAAAACGCCCGACCGGTAATACGCTGAATCCGTGGCTGACGATGTGGGGGGCTTGCCGTACCCCGACGGCGCCGACCACGGTGGTGCGGACGACGAGTTCGCCACCGTGGTCTTCGATGAGGCCTTCGTCCGGTCCGCCGCCGTGCACGAGCCGACAGCCAAGGAGCGGCAGCTCGCCGCCGCCGAGGCCCGGTTCGAGCCGGACGCGGTGGTACCGGGCTGGGGCTATGACGTTCCCGTGGGGGACGGGGTGCCGCTGGAGCTGCGCCCCTACCCGAGCGGACTGGACGACGACCGCCTCTACCCCGATCCGTGGTCGGGCCCCGGCCGGGTGGTCGGGCGCCGGGCCGGGCGCTGGGGGCGGGACAGTGTCTACGACCCGGTCCGGTCGCGGCGCGGGCGCTATGTCGCCCAGCAGCGCTGGCACCGGCCGGTGGCCTGGGTGCTCGCCGTGATCATGGGCGTGAGCCTGGTCGCGGTGGCGGTCGCGGCGGTCTACCAGGGTGTGGGCGGCTCCGGTGGCGGTACGCCCCGGCGGCCCGACTCGGGGAGCAGCAGCGCGGGTGTCGATCCGGCGCCCACGCCGGCCGAACCGTCGCTCGTGGTCACCGCGCCGGCGGGCTGAGGCACTGGTTCGCGGACGCTGCGCCGGAGTGCGCCGGAGTGCGTTCGCGCGCCGGGCCTCCGGTCACGGAGCGCTCCCGGGAATCTGGGTGAACACCCTCGTGGCGGGGCGCGGATGCGGCTTACCCTGGTGTCATGGGTGACCCGCGAGAGCCTCCGGAGGGTGCGCCCGACGGTGGTTCCGGAAGCGATGACGAGTACCGGTCCGTCGTCTTCGACGAATCCTTCGTCCGTGCTGCCCGGATCCAGGAGCTCTCCGCCCGGGAGCGGCTGGCGGGCTCGTTCGGCCGGGCCACCCGCCCGCGGGTGCGGCTCGGTCCGCTGGGCACCGTGCCGCGGCAGGCGCTCGCGCTGCTGCTGTTGATCCTGCTGGCCTTCGCGGCCGCCGTGTACTTCGGCATCAGCACGCCGAACCGGCAGACCTCCCGCCCCGAGGGCAGCCAACTGACCGTCAGCCTGGTGGCGTTGAGCCCGGCGTCGGCCGTGCGGCCGGTCGCCGACCCGGCCGCCCCGTTCGCCGCGCTGCCGCCCGGCTACGGGGACGGTGCCATCGGCCTGGGGACGCCCGCCGGGGCGGCCACCGCACACTTCAGCAAGATCGAGGTCACCAAGGCGCTCGACACCGTCCAGCGCTATCTGGTGGCGTCCTCGCTGGCGCCGACGGCCCTGATCCAGGGGTCGACCGCCGATGTGCGGGCCTTCGTGACGCCCGGCGAGCAGGCCCAGTTCGACGCCAGTGCGGCGCACCCCGTCGACGACCGCCACCACGCGCTGACCGGGTGGGTGGTCCGGTTCGACCCGGCGCAGGTCGCGCTGGCCGCCGACAGCGTGAAGGTGGCCGGAGCGATGCGGATCGACGAGGCGGACAGCACCACCCTGCAGATCACCACCGACCACACCTTCGTCTACGCGCTCAAGCCCGCCGGGGCCCCGAGCGGCGCACCGGTGACGCTGGAGACCGTCCGGCGGCAGCTGACCTTCCAGTTCGACCGGATCGACCTGGCCTCCGCCCAGCTGCGGCTGGTGGACTCGGTGCTCCAGGCCGGGCCGGCGCCGTGCGCCGGTTCGCTGGCCGGGTACGTCCGGCCGCTGCTGGCGGGGGCGGACGGCGCCGTGACCGGCGCGCAGCCGACGGAGGGTGCGCAGCCGACGGAGGGCGTGCAGCCGATCGATCCGGGCAACCACGCCCGTCCGGCCTGGCAGGTCTGCGGGGTCCTGGCGGGCAGCTGACGTCCGGCGGCGGGCCCCGTCGCGGGCGGCCGCTCGGGCACACCGGGGCCGCCGCCGGGGCAACAGCGGGTGCCGGGGCCGGGGCCGGGGACGCCGACGGCCCCCGGCGGGAGGCCGGGAGCCGTCGGGAGCCGTCGCGGGATCAGTCCTCGTCGCGCGGCGTCGAGGAGCCGTTGGCGCGGGTGGCGCCGGTGAAGGTGTCGCGGAGCTTGCCGCCGACGGTGGCGGCGCCGCCGGCGACGTCGCGGATCAGGCCCATCAGCGGGTCCTTGCTCTCCTTCACCGAGGTCGTGTAGTGGTCGGCCGCGGCCTTCCACTGCTCGCCGACCGAGGTGTCGCCGTCGTCGGAGCGGCGCGGGTAGGCACCGGCCAGGATCGAGCGGTACTCCTCGCTCTCCGCCCACTTCTTCAGCTTGGCGACCCGCACCACCGCGAACGGGTGGCTCTGCGGCAGCACCTGCAGCAGCTTGAGCGCGCCGTCGCGCAGGTCCCCGGCCTTGTCGTACTCCTCGGCCTGCTCCAGGAAGGCGTCGACGTTCATCTCGGCCAGGTTGTGGCCGCCGGCCAGCTTCATCAGGGCCCGCATGGAGGCCTGGAGGTCCTGTCCGGCGAGCAGGCCGGCCCGGTCGCTGGAGAGCTCGGCCTTGCGGAACCACTCCTTGAGGGCCGTCACGATCGCCATGATCGCGAGGTTGCCGAGCGGCACCCAGGCGATCCGGGCGGCGATGTTGGTGAGGATCAGCAGCATCGTCCGGTAGACCGCGTGACCGGACATCGCGTGGCCGACCTCGTGGCCGATGACGGAGCGCAGCTCCTCCTCGTCCAGGAGCTCGACCAGGCCGCTGGTCACCACGATGATCGGGGTGTCGATGCCGATGCAGTAGGCGTTGACCGTCGGGTCCTGGGAGACGTAGAGGTCCGGGACCTTCTCCAGGTCCAGCACGTACGCGGCGTCGCGCACCATCCCGTGCAGCTCGGGGAACTGCCGCTCGGACGTCTTCACCGCGGTGGCCAGGAACATCAGCCGGATCGAGCGCTCGGAGACCAGCCCGGCGAGCTTCTTCAGGATGTCGTCGAAGCCGGTCAGCTTGCGCAGCGCGACGAGCGCGGAGCGGTCCGCCGGGTGCTCCCAGGCGCGGGTGGAGATCTCCGGGAAGCGCTGGCGGCGCCGGCTCGGGGTCTTCGAGGTCGTATCGGTCATGGTGTGAGTACCCTCCTGGTCGACGGCGGCCCCGGCAGCTGGCCGGCCCCCGCTGGTCTTCGCCTGCAACGACTGTCTGTGCAACGTCCGTGGTTGCGTACTCGTCCCCGGGCTCACCCTACGCGGCGCGAACGGCGCCGCAGGGGGCGGTGGCCGTCGCGGGTGTGAGGCCGGTTTACCCTGAATGCCCTGGAGAGCCGAGACCAGACCTGGCCGCGGTACCGAGCAGTCCGAGGAGCCCGCAGATGTCCACCTCCGCCCTTGTCAGCCTGGCCGGCCCGATCTCCACGGAGAGCGGCCCAGGGCTCTTCCTGCGGATCATCGTGGTGGCCTCCTTCGTCGGCGTCGGCCTGCTGGCGTGGGTCCTGCTGCGGGCCGGCCGCAACAACTGAGCACCCTCCCGCCGGGCCCCGCCGGGCGCCCGGCTCACGCCGGATCAGACGCGGTGGGCCGCCGAGCGGTTGCCGTGTCGGCACCCGTACGATGACAGGTGGGCCCTCACCGGCCCGCACACCCCTGGTCCGTCATCCGAGCCGAGAAGGTCCGCCGACCATGAGCACTGCCGCCGCACTCCCCGTCCTGAACCTGCTCGCCTCCGAGGGCGAGGGGGGCAATCACGACAGCCTCAACCCGTACCTGACGGGTGGCGCCGCGCTGTTCATCCTGCTGCTGCTGCTCTACGTCACCACGCGCTTCAACCGGGACCGCTGAGCGGGGCACCGAGCCCCCGCCGGGGCGGCCCGGGGAGCGTCCGGCGGGAGCGCCGGCCGCTCCCTCACGCGTCCTCCCGGCGGCCGCCACCCGGTCGTTCCCGCCCCGTCACGGGCGTCGCGTAAGGTGTGGCGCCATGGGAGAGCAGGCCGGGAATCCCGGCGGACCGGAACCGGTGAAGAAGCGGCTCGGTGTGATGGGCGGCACCTTCGACCCGATCCACCACGGGCACCTGGTCGCCGCCAGCGAGGTGGCGAGCGCGTTCCACCTCGATGAGGTGATCTTCGTGCCGACCGGACAGCCGTGGCAGAAGACCGACCGCCTGGTGACGCCGGCCGAGGACCGCTACCTGATGACGGTCATCGCCACGGCGGAGAACCCGCAGTTCTCGGTCAGCCGGATCGACATCGACCGCGAGGGCCCGACCTACACCGTCGACACCCTGCGCGACCTGCGCGCGCTCCACCCGGACGCCGACCTCTTCTTCATCACCGGCGCCGACGCGCTCGCGCAGATCCTCTCCTGGCGGGACTCCGAGGAGCTCTTCTCGCTCGCCCACTTCATCGGCTGCACCCGGCCGGGGCACACTCTGTCGGACGCCGGACTTCCGGCGGGCGGGGTCTCCCTGGTGGAGGTCCCGGCGCTGGCCATCTCCTCCACGGACTGCCGCAACCGGGTCGCCAAGGGCGAACCGGTCTGGTACCTCGTCCCGGACGGCGTGGTCCGCTACATCGACAAGCGGGCGCTCTACGCGCCGCACCGGACCTGATCCCCGGAGGGGCCGACGGATGACCGATCGCAGGGGACAGCAGGACGACTGGTCCACCGGGCAGTACCAGCAGCAGTACCCGCCCCAGCAACAGGGCGGCTACGAGCAGCAGTACGACCAGTACGGGCAGCCGGTCCCGCCGGCGCAGCCCTACGGGCAGGACCAGTACACCGCCTACCAGGGGCAGGGCCAGGACCAGTACCAGCAGGCGTACCAGCCGTACGAGCAGCAGCAGCCGCAGCAGGGCGGCGGGTACGACCAGCAGCAGTACGACCAGTACGAGCAGTACGACCCGTACGGGCAGCCGCAGCAGGGCGGTGGCCAGGCGTACCAGCAGCCCGGGGTCTACCAGGGGCAGTACCAGCAGGGGTACCAGCCGTACGAGCAGCAGCAGCCGCAGCAGGGTGGCGGGTACGACCAGCAGGGCGGCTACGAGCAGCAGTACGCGACCGCGCCGCAGCCGGTCGTCACCGAGCCGGTGCCCGAGCAGGCCGCCCCGGCGCCGCCGCGACCCCGGACGCCCCGGCCGGCCCCCGCCGAGGCGGCGCCGGCCCGGCCCGCGGCGCCGTCCGAGCAGGTCGGCGGAAGCCGCGCGGCCAAGGCCGCCGGCGGCGCCGGCAAGACGCCCACGGGCGACTACCCCACCGGTGAGTTCACCTTCGTCGACGAGGAGGCGGAGGAGACCGAGGACGTCATCGACTGGCTGAAGTTCGCCGAGTCGCGCAGCGAGGTGCGCGCCGAGCGCCGCCGCAAGCTCCGCAACCGGCTGGTCGGCGTCGGCGTGGTGCTGGCCCTCGCCGCGGCCGGCACCGGCGGCTACCTCTGGTTCACCGGCGACAAGCAGAGCGCGGCGACCGCCGCCGGCCCGCGCCAGGTCAACGTGGTCCACCTGCGGGACCTCCAGGGCAAGGTCTCCAGCGCGCTGCTGGTCAACGACGCCTCGGGGCACAAGGGCACCGTGCTGCTGCTCCCGGACACGCTGCGCCTGCCCGGCCCGGGCGACCCGCCGGTCACCACGGTCGGCCAGGCGATGGACAGCGTCGGTCCGTCCGCCACCCGGGACGCCCTGGCCACCGTGCTGGGCGCCCCGGTGGCCGGCACCTGGCGGCTCGACACGCCGTACCTGGAACTGCTGGTCGCCCAGCTCGGCGGGGTCCGGGTGGACACCAACGCCGAGACCCACGAGGGCGGCAAGCCGGACGGCAAGCTGCTCGCCGCCGCGGGCAAGAACACCCTGCTGAGCGGGAAGGCCGCGGTCGCCTACGCCACCCTGCAGGGGGCCGGCGAAGGCCGCGACGCCCAACTGGCCCGGTTCGGGCAGGTGATGGACGCGGTGGTGCGGACCGTGCCGACCGAGTTCAAGGACGCCAAGGACGACGTGCACCGGATGAACGCGGTGCTCGACCCGTCGCTGCCCGAGGACGCCCTGGCCGGCGTGCTGGTCCAGCTCGCCCAGCAGGCGAAGGACGGCCACCTCGGGACCACGGTGCTGACCGTGAAGCCGGACGGCTCGCTGGACGAGGCCGCCGCCGGCCAGCAGGTCAAGGACGTGCTGGGCGGCACGGTGAAGTCCGCCACCTCGGCCGACACCCCGGCCCGGGTCTCGATCCAGGACGCCACCGGTAACGACCAGGCGGCCGCCGCCGCGCAGGTCCAGGTGGTGAACGCGGGCCTCACCTTCATCCCCGGCGGGACGAAGACCGCGGCGCAGGCCGCCAGTGAGATCCGCTACACCGACGACGCCCGGCAGGCCGCGGCGAAGTCCCTGGCGCTGAGCCTCAACCTGCCGGAGACGGCGGCGAAGAAGGTCACCGACGCGCAGAACGCCGACCTGGTGGTCGTCCTCGGCAAGGACTACCAGCCGCCGAAGACCCCGTAGGGCGGCGGCGGCCCCGCGTCCTCCACGCGGGGTCGCGGGGGCTCGGGGCGGGGCCGCGGCGGGCGCGGGCCGGTAAACCGTTCCTGGGCCACCTGGGCGGCGTGAGATCCTGGAAGGCGATGCCCGGCCGCGTGCCGGGCATCGCCCCCAAGCCGCCGAGCCGGAAGAACATCGTGACCGCCACCGAGCACAGCCAGGAAATCATCAACGTCGCCGCCCAGGCGGCGGCCGACAAACTGGCGCACAACATCATCGCGTTCGACGTCAGCGACGTGCTGTCGATCACCGACGCGTTCCTGATCGCCTCCGCGAACAACGACCGCCAGGTCAAGTCCATCGCCGAGGAGATCGAGGACAAGCTGCGCGAGCAGCTGGACATCAAGCCGGTGCGCCGGGAGGGCGAGCGCGACGGCCGCTGGATCCTGCTCGACTACCTGGACATCGTGGTGCACGTCCAGCACTCCGAGGAGCGCTCCTTCTACTCCCTGGACCGGCTCTGGAAGGACTGCCCCGAGCTGCCGCTGCCGGCCGACGCGCTGGCCTCGCGCAACCGCCCCGACGCGCACACCGACGAGGCCGGCAACGCCCTCGCCCCGGCCGAGGCCGCCCCGGCCGACAACTTCGGCGCCGAGGACTACAGCTGAGCCGGGAGGCGCGGGGCCCGCGCATCGTCTTCTGGCGGCACGGCCAGACCTCCTGGAACCTCGAATCGCGGTTCCAGGGCACCACGGACATCGAGCTGACCGGCCAGGGCGTCCTGCAGGCCCAGCGGGCGGCCCGGCTGCTCTCCGGCCTGCGCCCCGACCTGCTGATCTCCTCGGACCTCCAGCGCGCCCGGCGGACCGCCGACGAGCTGGCCGTGATCACCGGCCTGGACGTGCAGCACCACGAGGGGCTGCGCGAGACCTACGCCGGCTCCTGGCAGGGGCTGACCAACGCGGAGATCCGGGCCCGGTTCCCGGAGGAGTACGAGGCCTGGGCGCAGGGCGAGCCCGTCCGGCGCGGCGGCGGAGAACTCTCCACCGAGGTCGCCGACCGTTCGGTGCCGGTGGTGCTGGACGCGGTCGGCAAGCTGCCGGAGGACGGCACGCTGGTGGTCGTCAGCCACGGCGGCACCATCCGCACCATGCTCGGGCGGCTGCTCGGCCTGGAGCCGGAGCTCTGGGAGTGCTTCGGCGGCCTGTCCAACTGCTGCTGGTCCGTGCTGGGCCGCGGCGCGCGCGGCTGGCGCCTGCTGGAGCACAACGCGGGCACCCTCCCGCAGCCGGTGATCGGCGACGACACCTGACCGGCGACGACACCTGACCGGTGGCGACGGCCGATCGGCGACGGTCGAGCCGCGCCCCCGCCGTTCGCCGGCACCGCGCGGGGACGGATTTCGCAGTTCCGGGCCTGACCGGTTAGAGTCTTCCTCGTTCGCACGGAAGAAACGCGGCCCGGAAGGGAAGCGGGAAATCCGGTGAGTGCGGGGCTGTAGCTCAGTTGGTAGAGCGCTTGCATGGCATGCAAGAGGTCCGGGGTTCAATTCCCCGTAGCTCCACTCCGCACCTGCGGTCCGCGAGGGCCGTGCGTGTCGCGGGGCTGTAGCTCAGTTGGTAGAGCGCTTGCATGGCATGCAAGAGGTCCGGGGTTCAATTCCCCGTAGCTCCACAGACCGCGAGAAGGCCGTCACCCACCGGGTGGCGGCCTTCGGCGTTCCCCGGGCCCCGGCCGCCAGCGCGCCAACCCCCCCGGCCGTTCAGGAGTGGCAGCTGTTCAGCCAGCCGCCGGGCGGCAGCGCGGCGAGCTCCTCGATCCGCTCACGGTCCCCGGCGCCGTCCGGGAGGTAGACCACCACGTAGGTCTCGGGCACCCCGGGCAGCGTCAGGTACGAGGCGTTCAGCCGCAGCACCCCGACCTGCGGGTGCCGGAACACCCGCAGCGACGTCTCCGGCGGCGCCACCTCCTGCCGGGCCCAGAGGTCCCGGAACAGCTCGCTCTTCGCCGACAGCCCCTGCACGTGCTGCTCCCAGACCGGCTCGCCGACGTGCTTGCCGTACGCGGCCCGCAGCACCGCCACCATCCGCGGCAGCGCCTCCGCGCGGTTCAGGAACGGGTTGCAGCACGGCGGCATGAGCAGCGTGCACCAGATGCTGTTGAACCGCCCGCTGGGCGTGACGTTCCGGTTCGTCCCGAACAGCGACTCGTACGACCGGTTGTACATCAGCACGTCGAACCGGGTGTTCGAGACCGCGGCCGGCAGCGGCGCGAGGGCGTCCAGGATGGCCTGGGTGGACGGGTCGAGGACGGGGGGCTCGGGCCGGCTGCTCGGGCTCGCGGACACCCCGGCGAGCCGGAACAGGTGCTCCCGCTCGGTGTCGTCCAGCCGCAGCGTCCGGGCCACCGCCGCCAGCACCTGCTCGCTGGCGTTGATCGGCCGCCCCTGCTCCAGCCAGGTGTACCAGGTGACGCCGACCCCGGAGAGCTGCGCCACCTCCTCCCGGCGCAGCCCCGGCGTGCGGCGGCGCAGTCCCGGCGGCAGGCCGACCTCCTCGGGGGTGACCCGGGCGCGGCAGGCCTTGAGGTAGCCGGCCAGCTCGGTGCGGCGGCGGTCCTGCCGGCGCGGTCCGACGGCGGTGGCGGTGCGGTCGTCCAGGACGGTCATACCCGCCATCGTGCCGCAGACCGGGCGGCCGAAACAGGTGCTGCCAGTACCAGGATCGGCAGGCTCTAACCACCAGTACCGGACGCGCCGCAGGCTGGGCCCATGACGGACCTTCAGATCCGGCCCGGTGCGGCCGGCGCCACCACCACCGGCGGCCCGGCCACCAGGCCCGGGCTGCTCCTCACCCTCCTGCTCTGCGGCCAGTTCATGGCCATCCTGGACGTCTCCATCGTCAACGTCGCGGTGCCGACCATCCGCACCGACCTGCACGCCTCGGGCGCGGCCCTCCAACTCGTGATCGCCGGCTACACCATCGCCTACGCGGTGCTGCTCATCACCGGGGCCCGGCTGGGCGCCCGCTACGGCTACAGCCGGCTGTTCCAGCTGGGCCTGGCCGCCTTCACCCTCGCCTCGCTGGCCTGCGGGCTGGCGCCGGCCACCGGCTGGCTGATCGCCTTCCGGCTGCTCCAGGGCGCCGGCTCGGCGCTGATGGTGCCGCAGGTCATGAGCCTGCTGCAGCGCACCTTCACCGGCGCCGCCCGGACCAGGGCGCTCGGCCTCTACTCGGCCGTGCTGGCCGGCGGTCTGGCGGTCGGCCAGGTGCTCGGCGGAGTCCTGGTCAGCGCCGACCTGTTCGGGACGGGCTGGCGCCCGGTCTTCCTGGTCAACGTGCCGATCGGGCTGGCCCTGCTGGTGGCCGGCGCGCGGCTGCTGCCGAGCCTGCCGGGCGACCGCGGGCGCGGGTTCGACCTCCCCGGCCTGGTGGTGCTCGGCGCGGCCCTCGGGCTGCTGGTGGTGCCGCTGGTGCTCGGCCACGAACTGGGCTGGCCCGTCTGGGGCTGGGCGATGCTCGCCGCCAGCGCCGTCCTGTTCGCCCTGTTCGCGGTGGTCGAGCGGCGGATCGCCCGGCGCGGCGGACAGCCGCTGATCAGCGGCCGGGTGCTGCGGACGGCCACGCTGCGACCGGCGGCGGGCGCGATCTTCATGATCATGGCCGCCTTCGCGGGCTTCCTGTTCGCCTTCGCGCTGCACCAGCAGTCCGGCCTCGGGCACAGCGCGCTGCGGGCCGGCCTCTGCTCGGCGCCGATGGCGCTCGGCTTCGGGTTCTCCAGCCTGCACTGGCACCGGCTGCCCGCCCGGCTGCACGGCGTCCTGCCGCTGCTCGGCGCCGGGCTGCTCGTCCCCGGCTACCTGCTGCTCGGGCTGCTGCTCGGCGGCGGCGCGGAGATCGGCCCGGTGGCGCTGCTGCTGATGACCGGGCTCGGCCTCGTGGCCGGCTGCACGTACTCGCCGCTGTTCGCCCGGGCGCTGGGCGGCGTCGCCCCGGCCGACGCGGCGGACGCCAGCGGGGTGATGGTGACGGTCGTACAGCTCGGCCAGGTGGTCGGGGTCGCGGTGCTGGGCTCGGTCTTCCTCGGCGGGGTCTCCCTGCCGGCGGCGGCCCGGGACTCCGGACACGCCCTGCTGGTGACCACCGCCGCGATCGCGGGCCTGGTCGGCGTCGGCGCGGCCTTCGCCGCCCGCGCCCGCCCGACGGCCGCGTAGTACCTCCGGTAACGGATTCGTGGAGCACCCCTTCGACCGTGTAAAGTAGTCGATGTCGCCGAGGGAAACCGAAGGAAACCTCCGGTGACGCAGCAGGTCAAGGGGCTGTAGCTCAGTTGGTAGAGCGCTTGCATGGCATGCAAGAGGTCCGGGGTTCAATTCCCCGTAGCTCCACAGCAGTCGAGGGCCGTCTCCCGTTCCGGGAGGCGGCCCTCGGTGTTTTCCGGGTGCGTTTGCGGGGCGTCCGGGGGTGCTTTCGGTGGCGTCCGGGGTGCGTTCTCGCGGCGCGGCATCCCTCCGGAGGGTTCGGGGGCGCTCGCGGTCCCGGCGGTCCGGGGTTTTCCGAACGGCTCGGCAGCCGGCCCCGCCGGACCGCTACCGTCGTCCCATGGCCGATCTGGAGCGCAGGCGCAACGAGGAGCTGGCCCGGATACTGCACCAGCTCGGCTGGAACCCGGAGCGCCTGGCCCGCGAGGTGAACCTCACCCTGCCGCCCGGCCTGGCGATCAGCTCCACCGCCCCGTACAAGTGGCGCGACCGGGGCATGGTCCCGCGCAGCCCGCACGACCAGACGGTCTGCGAGGTGCTCGGCCGCGCCCTCGGCATCGCCGTCACCTACGAGCAGCTCTGGGGCCGGATGGGCGGCAACCGGGGGGCCAAGATCCTCTCGCCGCGGCTGCTCACCGACCCCTGGACGGCCGACACCGCCCAGACCGCGTTGCGCGAGGCGGCCACCGACGCGGGCCCGGTCCGTCTCACCGACCTGTTCCGCGGCGCCGACCTCGACCAGGCCGCCGGCCGGCTGGCCACCGCGCCGCCCCCGGTCGGCGGCGGGGAGGGCGCGCTGCGGATCGACCCCGCGCTGGTCGGGGAGCTCCGGCTCTCCTACCGGAGCAAGCTGCGGCTGGAGCGGGCCTGCGGCGGCGGCCTGGTGCTCGGGCCGACCCGGGCCGAGCTGGCCATGGTCGCGAAGCTGCTGGAACTCGGCGGGTACGACGAGGAGTTGGGCCGCACGCTGTACGGCACGGCCAGCCGGCTGGCCCGGCTGGCGGGCTGGGCCGCGTACGACCTCGGACACGAGGCGGCCGCCCAGCGGGCGTTCGTGGCCGCGCTGCGCGCCGCCCACCTCAGCGGGGACCTGCGGCTCGGGGTGGGCGTGGTGGGCTGCCTGGTGGTGCTGGCCACCCAGGGCGGGGGAGGGCGCGGGCTGGACGCGGTCACCGTGCTCGCCGGGGTGCTGGAGACGGCGGGTGACGCGCTCGGGCCGGTCGACCGGGCCCTGCAGCTCGGCCGGATGGCCCGGGCGTACGGGCGGCGCGGCGAGCCGGGGGAGCTGGCGGCGGTGGCCGGGCGGGCGTTCGCGGAGCTGGACGCCGCGGCGGGCGCGGGTGCGGGTGCTTCTGCCGGTGCCGGTGCCGGTGCTTCTGCCCGTGCGGGTGCTTCTGCTTGTGCGGGGCAAGGTGCGGCTTCCGGTGCGGGTGCCGGGCCGGATGTGGCGCAGGCCCGGGCGGACCTCGCGGGGATGGTGGGGGAGGGCCGCCTGTTCCTCGGCGACCACCGCGGCGCCCAGGCCCTGCTCACCGAGGCGGTGGCCGGGCTAGGCCCCGGCCGCGCGCGGGCCAGGGCCCTGCTGATGGTCCGGCTGGCGGACTCCCAGCGCCGCACCGGCTCCCTCCGGGAGGCCGCCGACACGGCCGAGCGGGCACGCGCCCTGGCCGCGGGCATGCAGTCCGAGCGGGTGGCCCGCGCGCTGCGCGACTTCGACGCGGCCTCGCGGTCGATATCTCCGGAGGAGGCCTGAGCCCCTTGCGGTACCCTGAGCCCATGCGAACCGTGCGCCTGCTCCTTAGCCGGCCGCGCTGACCAGGACCGGCCGCGCCCCAGGGCGGGTGCCGGAGTCGGCGTGGCACCCCCTCCTGCGAGGGGCTTTTTTGTTTTCCGCCGCCTTTTCGTGCCGCGCCCGGCCCTGTGCCCGGTTCGCCCACTGACATCGATGGAGCCTGAAGGACCATGAGCGAGACGACCCCTGCTTCCGGCGCGGCCGAGGCCGCGACCGAGCCGTTCCGGTACAGCGCCACCCTGGCGGCGGAGATCGAGTCCCGCTGGCAGGACATCTGGGAGAAGGAGGGCACGTTCAGCGCCCCCAACCCGGCCGGTGACCTGGCCGACCCGAGCGCCGGGGACGTCTCCGCGAAGCCGCACAGCTTCATCATGGACATGTTCCCGTACCCCTCCGGCGCGGGCCTGCACGTCGGCCACCCGCTGGGCTACATCGCCACCGACGTCTTCGCCCGCTACCAGCGGATGACCGGCCACAACGTGCTGCACACGCTGGGCTACGACGCGTTCGGCCTGCCCGCCGAGCAGTACGCGGTGCAGACCGGTACCCACCCGCGGGTCTCCACCGAGGCCAACATCGCCAACATGCGCCAGCAGCTGCGCCGGCTGGGCCTGGGCCACGACCCGCGCCGCTCGATCTCCACGATCGACCCGGAGTACTACCGCTGGACCCAGTGGATCTTCCTGCAGATCTTCAACTCCTGGTACGACGAGGAGGCCGGCCGGGCCCGCCCGATCGCCGAGCTGATCGCCGGCTTCGCGGACGGCTCGCGCGAGGTCCCCGGCGGCCGCGCGTGGTCGGAGCTGTCCGCCGCCGAGCGCGACGAACTGCTGGGCGACTACCGGCTGGCGTACTCCAAGGAGGTGCCGGTCAACTGGTGCCCCGGGCTGGGCACCGTGCTGGCCAACGAGGAGGTCACCGCGGACGGCCGCTCCGAGCGCGGCAACTTCCCGGTGTTCAAGTCGAACCTGCGCCAGTGGATGATGCGGATCACCGCCTACTCGGACCGGCTGATCTCCGACCTGGACCTGCTGGACTGGCCCGAGGCCATCAAGCTGCAGCAGCGCAACTGGATCGGCCGCTCGGAAGGCGCCCGGGTCGACTTCGCGGCCCCCGGCGACCGGAAGATCACCGTCTTCACCACCCGCCCCGACACCCTGTTCGGCGCCACCTACATGGTGCTGGCCCCCGAGCACGACCTGGTCGACTCGATCGTGCCGGCCGCCTGGCCCGCCGGCACCCGTGACGAGTGGACCGGCGGCGCCGCCACCCCGGCCGAGGCCGTCGCCGCCTACCGAGCGAGTGCCGCCGCCAAGTCCGACGTGGAACGCCAGGTCGAGGCCAAGGTCAAGACCGGTGTCTTCACCGGCGCCTACGCGGTCAACCCGGTCAGCGGCGAGCCCGTCCCGGTCTTCGTCGCCGACTACGTGCTGATGGGCTACGGCACCGGCGCGATCATGGCCGTCCCGGCCCACGACCACCGCGACTTCGCGTTCGCCCGCGCCTTCGAGCTGCCGATGCGCTGCGTCGTCAAGCCGACCGACGGCCGCGACGAGGACCCGCACACCTGGGACGACGCCTTCAGCACGTACGACTCCGTCATCGTCAACTCGGCCCACGCCGAGGGCACCGAGAACGGCATCTCGCTGGACGGTCTGAGCGTCGCCGACGGCAAGGCCGCCGTCACCGCCTGGCTGGCCGAGCGCGGCATCGGCGAGGGAACCGTCAACTACCGCCTGCGCGACTGGCTGTTCAGCCGCCAGCGGTACTGGGGCGAGCCCTTCCCGATCGTCTACGACGAGGACGGCGTGATGCACGCGCTGCCCGAGTCGATGCTGCCGGTCGAGGTCCCCGAGGTGGACGACTACTCGCCGCACACCTACGACCCGTTCGACTCGACCTCCTCCCCGAAGACGCCGCTGTCGCGCAACGAGGACTGGGTCAACGTCGAGCTGGACCTGGGCGACGGGCCGAAGAAGTACCGCCGCGAGACCAACACCATGCCCAACTGGGCCGGTTCCTGCTGGTACGAGCTGCGCTACATCGACCCGTCGAACGGCGCGCGGGTCGTCGACCCGGCCAACGAGCAGTACTGGCTGGGCCCGACCGCCGAGAAGCCCGGCGGCGGCGCCGACCTGTACGTCGGCGGTGCCGAGCACGCCGTGCTGCACCTGCTGTACGCGCGGTTCTGGCACAAGGTCCTGCACGACCTGGGCCACGTCTCCTCGGTCGAGCCGTTCCACAAGCTGTTCAACCAGGGCATGATCACCGCCGACGTCTACCGCGACGAGCGCGGCTTCCCGGTGCCCGCCACCGAGGTCGAGGAGCGCGACGGCGGCTACTTCTGGCAGGGCGAGCCGGTCAAGCGCGAGGCCGGCAAGATGGGCAAGTCCCTGAAGAACGCCGTCGCCCCGGACGAGATCGCCGACGAGTACGGCGCCGACACGCTGCGCCTGTACGAGATGTCGATGGGCCCGCTGGACGTCTCCCGCCCGTGGGACACCCGCGCGGTGGTCGGCTCGTACCGCTTCCTGCAGCGACTGTGGCGCAACATCGTCTCCGAGGCCACCGGCGAGCTGGTCGTCACCGACGAGGAGCCGGACGAGGCGACGCTGCGCGCGCTGCACAAGGCCATCGACGGCATCCGCGGCGACATGGCCGCGCTGCGCTTCAACACGGCCGTGGCCAAGGCGATCGAGCTGAACAACTTCCTGGTGAAGCGCGGCTCCACGCCGCGACCGGTCGCCGAGCGGCTGGTCCTGCTGGTCGCCCCGCTGGCCCCGCACATCGCGGAGGAGCTGTGGCGCCGACTGGGCCACGGCGACTCGCTGGCCCACACCGACTACCCCGTCGCCGACCCGGCGTACGTGGTGGACGAGGCGGTCACCTGCGTCGTGCAGATCAAGGGCAAGGTCAAGGCCCGGCTGGAGGTCGCGCCGTCGATCTCCGACGCCGAGCTGGAGGCGCTGGCGCTGGCCGATCCGGCCGTCGTCGCGGCGATCGGGGACGCGCCGGTGCGCAAGGTGATCGCGCGGGCGCCGAAGCTGGTGAACATCGTCACCGGCTGACTGCCGGTGGTCGCCGTGGGTCGTTGACGGCCGGGGCGGGTGTCCTTCGGGGCGCCCGCCCTTCGGCGTTCCCGGGGCGGCGGTCCGCCGGTGTGTGAGGGCAGGTGGGGGCGGGATGCGTCGCCCCGAGGCCGGGCCCGCCTCGGGGAGATCCCCCATCTGTCCCTGATCTCCGGAGCCCGGGCCCGTTCGACCTGCCCCCGGCACGGGTCGGGCGGCTACCGTGGAACCCACGGTGGGCCGGCCCGCGTTGGGCCCGGTGGGGGCCGGTTCGGCGGACGGAAGGTGGCTCGTGATGGACGCGCTCGGCGTTATGGTCGGCCTGGCCCTGCTCTTCGGCCTCGCGATGCTGGTGCTGGTGGTGGTCGGGACCGTCAAGGCGGCGAGGGCGGTCGCCACGAAGGTGGAGCGGCACGAGGCCAACGCCCGCCGTGCCGTCGAGAACGTGACCCTCAAGGCGAAGACCTACGCCAAGCCCGGCCCGCAGGGCCAGATCTCCGCCGTCCGGCTGGGGCTGCGGACCTCCCTGGACGGCACGCGCCAGGTCCTGGAGAGCGGTCTGGTGCAGGACGGCCAGCTCGGTGAGGCACTCGCCCTGCTGCGGCGGCTGGACACCCACGCGGCGGAGCTGGACGCTGAGCTGCGGATCCTGGAGCGCGAGCCGGACCCGGCCCGGATCGCGGCCAAGCTGCCCGAGCTGCGGGAGCGCGCCGAGCGGATCACCCACTCCGCCGAGACCATGCGCTGGGCGGCCCAGGACCGGATGCACCGCTTCGCCGACGACGAGCTCCGGCGGCTCAGCCAGGAGTGTGAGAGCGAGGCGGGGGCGCTGCGGCACTGGGACCACTCGGGGGCGGGGTCGGTTTCCGGTTCGGGGTCGGGTACGGGGGCGGGCTTCGGCTCGGGCGTCGGTTCCGGTGGGTCGGCTGGTGCTGGTGCTGGTGCTGGCGGGGCGGCGGCGGGTCGGGCCGGGCTGACGGACGGGAAGGGGCGCCCGAGCGCCGAGGAACTGCTGGGGCTGAACGACCCGCTGTCGCGGCTGGCGGACCGGCTGCGGAAACCGTCGGCCGGGCCGACGGCGGGCTGACCGGACGTCCCGCTCCTCCGGCCCCGCCGCATCCCGGAAGACTCGATCCTCCCGGAGGGCTCGGGTGGGGTCGCCGGGCCCGGCGCACCGACCGGCTGTCCCTGGCGCTCCGCCCGGTGCCGGGGCTGGCACCGCCCGGCGCCCCGCCCGGTTCCGGCGCCGGGGCCGGACGGCGGGTGGGCGGGCCGGGGCAGGCCCGGTTCGGGCGCTGTCCTCCTGGCCGGACGCGGAGTAACCTCCGCCTCATGCCCGCCGACCTCGCACTTGTCACCGATTCCACGGCTTATCTGCCCCAGCAGGCCGTCGACCGTCACGAGATCGCGGTGGTGCCGCTGAGCGTCGCGGTCGGTGACACCGTCCTCGCCGAGGGCGTGGAGATCTCGCCGAAGGACGTCGCCGAGGCGCTGCGCGGCAAGCAGCGGGTGACGACCTCCCGGCCGAGCCCCGATGCCTTCGCCGCCGCCTACCGGGCCGCCGCCGAGGCCGGCGCGAAGGGCATCGTCTCGGTGCACATCTCCGCCGAGCTGTCCGGGACTGCGGAGGCGGCCCGGCTGGCGGCGGCCGAGGCGCCCGTCCCGGTGCGTGTGGTGGACAGCCGGCTGGTCGGTATGGCCCTCGGATACGGCGTACTGGCAGCGGCCGAGGCGATCGAGGCGGGGCGGGAACTGGACGAGGTGGTCGCCGCTGTGGCCGCGCGGACGGCGGTGACCAGCGGATTCTTCTACGTGGACACCCTGGAGCACCTGCGTCGGGGCGGCCGGATCGGGGCGGCCCGGGCGCTGCTCGGGTCGGCGCTGGCGGTGAAGCCGCTGCTGCACCTGGACGGCGGGCGGATCGAGCCGCTGGAGAAGGTCCGGACGGCGTCGCGGGCGATCGCGCGGCTGGAGGAGATCGCGGTCGAGCAGGCGGGGGAGCGGGAGGTCGACATCGCCGTCCACCACCTGGCGGCGGAGGAGCGGGCCGAGCCGCTCGCGGAGCGGCTGCGGGGGCGGATCCCCGGGCTGCGCGACCTGTACGTGGGCGAGGTGGGCGCGGTGATCGGTGCGCATGTCGGACCGGGGCTGCTGGCGGTGGTGGTCTCGCCGCGCTGAGGCCCGTGAAGCCGGGGTGCGTGAAGCCGGGGTGGTGAACCCTAAGGGGCGTCAAGCCGGGGTGGTGAACCCTGAGGGGCGTGGAGCCGCGGTGCGTGAAGACGCCTCCGGACGAGGGCTGAGACGGGCCTCGTGAGGACCTCTGCCGGGCGGGAAGTCAACTCCGACAACTGCTGATCACTCGTGCGAGCGACATGAGTTGTCCACACCCCCGGGGTTTTCCACAGGGTTTCGCCGATTCTCCCGGCGACGGCGGACGGCTCCTAGCGTGCTCCGCATGACGAGCATGAACATCGGCGCGGTGAAGCGCCAGCGGGTCGGGGAGACGGCGCGGCGTCGGCTGGCAGCGCTGCTGCCGGCGGCCGGGGGAGGCGCCGAAGGGGCCGCCGAGGAACCGGCCGCGAGGGTGGCCGGAGGAGCCGCCGGCGCGACGGAGCCGTCGGCCACCGGGCCGCCCGGGGGCTCGCCCCTCGGGGGCGGGTCGGACGGCGGGTCGGGTGACGTGCCGAGTGCGGCGGTCGATGGACCCGCTGGTGGCGCGGGGTTTGACGGTGTGCCGCCCTACGGTGTGCCGTCCGACGATGACGGGTCCGCCGACCCGGGTCGCGCGCCATTTCGCTTCGGTCCTGCGGTGATGCTCGACCGGCGGGCCGTGTCGGGGCTGGTCGTCCTGCTGCTGCTCACCGTGGGCTACGGTGTCCAGCACTTCTGGCTGGCGCGGCCCCAGCCGGTCGCGGTGCCGGCGGTGGCGTTGCCGACGCCGGCGGTCGCGCCGGCCGAGCCGGGGGCGTCGCCCCCGAGCACACCGGAGTCCTCCGCCGGCCCCGTCCCAGCAGCTCCGGGAGACGCCGAGGCGCGCACTGTCGTCGTGGTCGACATCGGGGGGCGGGTGCACGCACCCGGTGTCCACACGCTGCCCGGCGGCTCCCGGGTGGCGGACGCGTTGCGCGTGGCCGGCGGACCGCTGCCCGAGACGGAGACCAAGGGCCTCAACCTGGCCCGGGTGCTGACGGACGGTGAGCAGATCCTCGTCGGCGAACCGGACGGCGCGGCGCAGGCCGTGGGCGGGCCGGCCACGGGCGCCGTGCCGAAACAGCCGGTCAGTCTGAACCACGCCACCCTCGAACAGCTCGACACGCTCCCGGGCGTCGGTCCGACGCTGGCGCAGCGCATCATCGCCTTCCGGGCGTCGCACGGATCGTTCCGCTCACTCGACCAGCTCCGGCAGGTCAGCGGCATCGGCGAACGCACCTATGCGGAGCTCAGACCGATGCTCACGCTCTGACCCGCCCGTGCGCGCCCGTACCCGCCCGGTGACGCTTCCGGTCGGTGCTCCTGCTTCCGGCTCGGCCGACGCACGGAGCCGTTCGACCCGGCTGTCCATCGACCCGTCGGTCACTCCCCGGAAGGAGGTGCCGTCATCGCCGCCACTGCCACCACAGACGCCGTCGTGCCGCACCGGCCTCCCGGTGATCTTCGCCTGCTCCTCCCCGCCGTCGCGGCCTGGGTGGTCACGGCGGGTGTTCTCGGGCTGGGCCCCGGGCACGGCCTCCTGCTGTCCTCGGCCGCCGGCACGGCCGTCCTGTTCGCCGTCCTCCTGCTCGCCCGCCCGGGAGTGCGGCGGCGTCGCGGCGCCGCCATGACGCTGGCCGCCGTGCTGCTCACCGGTGCGGCGGCCGCCGCCGCGACCCTGCTGCACACCGCCGACCTCCACCGGGGGCCGCTGCCCGGGCTGGCCCGGGCCGGAGCCGCCGCGCCGGAGGTGGGCGTCGAACTGACCATCACCGCCGACCCGAGAGCCCACACCTCCCGCACCAGGGGAACGGCTGCCGGGCAGACCGTCCTCACCGTGGACGCGGTGGTGGAGCGGGTCACCGTCCCGGCGGGCTTCGAGCCGGCGGCTCCGGCCCCGGGCGACGGCGCGGGCGGCCCGCCGGTCGGCACCGAGACGGTGACCAGGACGCGAACGCCGGTGACGGTGATGGCGCGAGGGCCGGAGATCGGCGCGTGGCAACGGCTGCTCCCGTCGGCCCGTGTCGCCGTGGAAGCGGACGTCCGCCCGGCGGGGGAGGGCTACGGCGACGAGTCGGCCGCGCTGTTGATCGCCCACGGGCCGCCACGGGAGCTCGCGCCGCCCAGCCTGCCGCAACGGGTCGCCGGCCGGTTGCGGGCGGGGCTGCGGACGGCAAGTGACGATCTGCCGCCGGACGCACGGGGGTTGCTCCCGGCCCTGGTGGTCGGTGACACCTCACGCCTGCCCGGGGACCTCCTGGACGCCTTCCGGGCCACCGACATGGCGCATCTGGTCGCGGTCAGCGGGGCCAACCTCGCGATCGTGCTGGGTGTCCTGCTCGGTGCCCCCAGTCGTGCCGGCACAGCCGAACGACGTGGCCTGGCTGCCGCGTTCGGTATCCCGCTGCGCACCACCGCGCTGCTCGGCACAGTCGTCACGCTGGTGTTCGTGACCGTCTGCCGACCGGAACCCAGCGTGTTGCGGGCCGCCGGTACGGGGCTGATCGGACTGCTCGCGCTCGCCACCGGCCGACCCCGGCAGGCGGTGCCCGCCCTGGCCGGTACGGCGTTGCTCCTGGTGCTCCTCGACCCTTACCTCGCCCGGTCGTTCGGCTTCCTGCTCTCCGTGCTCGCCACCACCGGTCTGCTGGTGGTCGGCCCGCACTGGGCGCAGCGCCTGCGGGCGCGGGGCTGGCCGCACCACCTGGCGGGCGCCGTCGCCGCGACGGCAGCGGCCCAGGCGCTCTGTGCGCCCGTGACGGTCGTGCTGTCCGGACACATCAGCCTGGTCGCGGTGCCGTGCAACCTGCTGGCCGAGCTGGCGGTGGCTCCGGCGACTCTGCTCGGCTTCGCGGTGCTCGTCCTGGAGCCGCTCTCGCCGGCCCTGGCCCGGCTGCTCGCGGAGCCGGCCGGGCTCCCGGTGGGCTGGCTCGCGGCGGTGGCCCGGCACGGGGCGGAGCTGCCGGGCGCTCAGATCTCCTGGCCCGGCGGGCTGCTCGGCACGGTGACGCTGGCCCTCGCGACGGTGGCGGTGTGCTGGACGGTTCCTCTCCTGGCGCCCGGACGCGCCGCAGCGGTCGGTCTGCGCGTCAGGGGCGGCTGGGCCCGGCCGCTGGTGGCGGGCCTGCTCCTCCTGGTCCTGCTGGCCGTGCTGGTGCGGCCGCCCCTGCTCACCCGGCTCGCGACCGGCTGGCCGCCACCGGGCTGGCGGCTGGTCATGTGCGACGTGGGTCAGGGGGACATGGTGGTGCTGCCGGTGGCCGCCGGCGGCGCGGCGCCGGGGAGCGCGGTGGTGGTGGACGCCGGGCCGGATCCGCGTGCGGCGGACCGCTGTCTGCGCGACCTCGGGATCACCCGGGTGCCGTTGCTGGTGGTGACGCACTTCCACGCGGACCACGTGGAGGGTGTGCCCGGGGTGTTGCGGGGGCGTTCGGTGGGCGCGATCGAGGGGACGGTCCTGGGTGAGCCGCCGGGCGAGGCCGCCCGGGTGTCGGGGTGGGCGGCTGCGGCCGGAGTGCCGCTGGTGCGCGCGCGGACGGGCGAGCGCCGGTCGGCCGGACCGGGGCTGTCATGGGAGGTGGTGTGGCCCGATGCCGTGCTTCCGGCGGAGGCTGCCGGGGCCAACAACGCGAGTGTCGTGCTGCTGGTGACGGTGGCGGACGGTGTGCGGCTGGCCCTGTTGGGCGATCTCGAACCGCCCGCGCAGGCCGCGCTGTCGGCGCGGTGGGGCCGTGGTGTCCGGGTCGATGTGCTGAAGGTGGCCCACCACGGGTCGGCGCACCAGGACTGGGAGCTCGCGGCCGCGTTGAGGCCCAGGCTGGCGTTGATCTCGTGTGGCGAGGGGAATCCGTACGGGCATCCGTCCGTGCGGACGGTGGAGCGGCTGCGTGCCCTCGGTGCCACGGTGTTGCGCACGGATACCGCTGGGGACATCGCGGTGACGGGCGACAACCCGGCTCGTCTGGGGGCGTCCGTGCACCCGCACGGCGGGCAGACCCGCCACGCCGCGGCCGCGTCGCGCGGTCGGCACACGGCCGGCGGGCCGCGCGGCCCGCCGGCGTGAGCCCTCTCGCTCAACCCGCCCTCTCCACAGGGAGGAGGTGGAGAGGGCGGGGAGGGGGAGCGGGGGTGGGGGGTGGGGGCGGGCCCCGGAAGACATGGCGGGGCCGACGGATCAGCCCTCCTCGCGCCACCCCTCGTGCTCGGCGGCGACGGCGTCCAGGGCGCGGAGCAGCTCCGCGGTCCAGCCGTCCTCGGGGGGTTCCACGACCACCAGCCACTGGGCGTCCTCGGCGTCGTCCTCGCCGGCGAGGGCGTCCCGGACGATTTCGAGTTCGCCGAGGTCGGGGTGGTTGGCGCTGAGTTCCTCCGTGGCGTCCTCGGCGGCGTCGCGGTCGGGCAGGACGAGGAGCTGCCGGGCGCTCGGGTCGAAGTCGTCCGGCTGGTCGGTGGTGAGGTGTTCGGTCACCGGCCCATTCTCCCGGGAGCGCCTCCCGCGTCGGAGCACACCCCCCACCGGTCGGGCCCACGCCGGCCCACCCCCGGCGGCTCCGCCCCTCCGGCCGTCGGACCCGGCCCGCCCACCCCCGCCCACCCACTCCCGCCCGTCGTTCCTCCGGGTGGGAGTGTCCCCACCCCATGGGATGCTGGTAGGCGATGGCCAGGAAGAGTGCACCCGACGACCTGCTCGCCCCGCTGACCCTCGCGGTCGGCCAGGAGGAGCTGCTGCTCGACCGCGCGGTCGCCCAGGTGGTGGCGGCGGCGAGGGCTGCGGACCCGGACACCGATGTGCGGGACCTCCCACCCGGCACCCTGCAGCCCGGCAGCCTCGCCGAGCTGACCACGCCCTCGCTGTTCGCCGAGCGCAAGGTGATCGTCGTCCGGGCCGCCCAGGACCTTTCCGCCGACTCCGTCAAGGAGCTCAAGGCGTACATCGAGGCCCCGGCCGACGAGGTGATCGTGGTGCTGGTGCACGCGGGCGGCGCCAAGGGCAAGGGCCTGCTTGACGCCGGGCGGAAGGCGGGCGGCCGTGAGGTCGCCTGCGCGAAGCTGGCGAAGGCGTCGGACCGGCTGGCCTTCGTCCGGGGAGAGTTCCGCACGCTCGGCCGGTCGGCCACCCCGGAGGCGTGCCAGGCCCTGCTGGACGCGCTCGGTAGCGACCTCCGCGAGCTGGCGGCCGCGTGCAGCCAGCTCACCTCGGACGTCGAGGGCACCATCGACGAGACGGTGGTGGCCCGCTACTACAGCGGCCGGGCCGAGGCCACCGGCTTCGAGGTGGCGGACTTCGCGGTCACCGGCCGGGCCGCCGAGGCGCTGGAGCGGTTGCGCTGGGCGCTGGCCGTCGGGCAGCCGCCGACCGGTATCACCTACGCGCTGGCGTCCGGGGTCCGCAGCATCGGTCGGCTGGCGACCACCGGGCGGAACATGCGCCCGGCCGATCTGGCCCGCGAGCTGGGGATGCCCCCGTGGAAGGTCGAGCGGGTCCGCCAGCAAATGCGCGGCTGGACGGGCGACGGCGTGGCCACGGCCCTGACGGCGATCGCCCAGGCGGACGCGGCCGTCAAGGGCGGCTCCGACGACCCCGCCTTCGCGCTGGAGCGGGCCGTGGTGGCCGTTGCCCGGGCCGCGCGCGCCGGCTCCGGGGGCCGCTCCTACTGATCCCGGCACGGGCGCCACGGCAACCCGATCCCGCCCGCCGGGACGGCCGGCCGCCACGAGCAGCTCCTGCGACCGACCCGACCGACCCGACCGGCCCCACGGGAAACCTTCCCGACCCGGCCGCCACGACCGGACCTTACGAGCCGCCGATCGCCTTCAGGATGTCCCGGGTGTCGTCGAGCATCGCGCGGCGGACGGCCTCGCGGTCCAGCGTGGTGTTCTTCCCGACCTGGTAGTTGTCCGTCCAGAACAGGGAGTACGTCATCCCGCCGTCCCGGACCTGTAGGTAGTGGTTGATGTCGTGGAAGGTCTGGTCCGAGCTGGTCGGCTCGTCGCCGTAGGCGAAGTAGGCCTCCTGGCCGAGGTTCGGCACATCGGTGATCTCGTACTTCTGCTGCTCGAAGTAGCTTCGGGTGGCGGCGAATTCGGGCGCGGAGTCGACCGCCCGGTGCAGTTCGGCGCGGATGTCGAGGGTGGCGTAGTCGGCGACGTCGCTCCCGCTGACCGCTCGTTTGACCAGCGCGTAGCACCGCATGATGTCCATGGAGTCGGACCGGCCGGTGTGCTGCAGCGGGTAGTCGTCGACCATGCGGTACTGCTTCTTGAACGCGGTGAGCTTGCCCGACTCGCAGAGCCTGTCGACGGCGTGGTAGCCGTGGAGGCTCTGCGCCGGGGAGCCGCTGTCGACGATCCGCGGCACCAGGGCCACGGCGCCGGACCAGGCGGCCGAGGCCAGGACGGCGCCGACGAACGCCCAGACGGCGTTGCGGCGCAGGTTTCCGCCCCTCCTGACCGTCCCCTCGCACGGCCCGGGCTCCCCGGCGGGGGCCGTACCGGGTGAGGGGGCGGGCCCCGGAGCGGGGGGAAGTCCAGGGGTGGCGGGAAGTCCGGGGGAGGGGGGAAGTCCGGGCGGAGGTCCGAAGCCCGGGGCCGCCGCGGGCGGCGGGGGCTGCTGCGGGAAGCCGCCGAACCCCGGTCCGCCCTGGGCCGGTGGTGGTGGCGGTGGTGGCGTCGTCATAGGTGCCCCCCTGAGCGTCGACGAAGATGCCTGCCACGAAGGTGCCGCCCCGGAACCATGACTCGCAACGATGGCCCGTAACGGTGACCCGGAACGCGGTGGCCCCCCGGGAGGGGGACGCGACCGCCGCCCGCCCGGTTGCCGTGAGCGCGGCCCCCCGAGCTGCCGTCACCGACCATAGCGGCAGGAGCACAGAACGCGACAGAAGCCGCAGGACCCGCAGCCGCAGCGACAGAAGCCGCAGCCGCAGGACCCGCAGCCGGTCCGCCGGACGACGGGGATCCGCGCGAGAACGTCCGCGGCGGAAGCCCCGGCCGGAAACGACGACTGCCCGCCCGGTGGGGACCGGGCGGGCAGTCGGGGAAGCGCCTACGAACGGGCACTTCCGGTGGATCTTCGTGCACCGCACCCGCGTGGCGAACGCAGGCCGCGTGCGGTGCGAGTCTTGAGCTCGTGCCTCAGGGGACCGGGTAGAGGGCCGGTCCGTCCTGGGACGGTCGGGGCCGTGGGCCCCGGCGGAGTCAGGCCTGGACGGCGTTGACGCGCTTGGTGATGGCCGACTTCTTGTTGGCGGCCTGGTTGGCGTGGATGACGCCCTTGCTGACGGCCTTGTCCAGCGCCTTGGAGGCGGCGCGGGCCAGCACGGTGGCCTTCTCGGTCTCGCCGGCGGCAGCGGCCTCACGGGCCTTGCGCAGGGCGGTCTTCAGCGAGGACTTGACGGCCTTGTTGCGCAGGCGCGCCTTCTCGTTGGTCTTGTTGCGCTTGATCTGGGACTTGATGTTCGCCACGAAGGAGCCTCAGTCTTGTCAGTAAACGGTTCTGGGGTCCCCCCGGCCGAAGGCTGGGGGAGAGTTGCACCGCGCGGCCGCCGGACTGCTGAGAGGGCATGCCTGGGCCAGGTGCAGCGCCCCACGCTACCAGGGGGCACCGCCCGACCCAAACCGGCCGGATCCGGATCAGGCCCGGAGCACCGGCTCGCCGTAGTGCTCGACCTCGGGAAACGGCCGGTAGAAGCGGTGCAGCAGCTCGCGCCACCGCTGGTACTCGGCGGAACAGCGGAACCCCTCCGTGTGGTCCTCCAGCGCCTCCCATTCCACCTGGAGCAGGAACCTGGCGCCGCGGCCCTCGTCGAGGCAGCGGCGCAGCGCGAGGGAGCGGAAGCCGGACTGGATCGCGATCAGCGGCTTCGCCTCCGCGAAGGCGGCGAGGAACGCGTCCTCCTGGCCGGGGACGACGTCGAGGAGGGCGCTTTCCAGGATCATGGACGACCATCCTGCCCCGACCGGTCGGGGCGCGGGAAGGGACGGCCGTTCAAGGGCCCCGCGGCGGCACTTGAACGGGCCCGCGGACCAGCCCCGGACGGACTCCCGGACGGACTGCCGGACGGACCCGCGCACCGACCCCCGGAGCACCCCCGGCGCGGCCCCGGTGGAACCGAACGGCGGCGGACGTCGCGCTCGTGGGAGGATGGGAAGAACTATTTCGATCGGACGACTGTCCGGTCCCCGGGAAACCGGTCAGCGATGACCCGGACGCCCCCGGCCCCCGGACCAACGGAGAATCGGACCAAGGTGCCCGCGACCCCCAGCAATGTGCCAGAGCCCAGCCGTACCGACCCGGCGCTGATCCGCAACTTCTGCATCATCGCCCACATCGACCACGGCAAGTCGACGCTCGCAGACCGGATGCTCCAGATCACCGGTGTGGTCGACCCGCGGCAGATGCGCGCCCAGTACCTCGACCGCATGGACATCGAGCGTGAGCGCGGCATCACCATCAAGTCGCAGGCCGTCCGCCTCCCATGGGCGCCGAAGACGGGGCCGAACGCCGGCTCGACGCACATCCTCAACATGATCGACACCCCGGGCCACGTGGACTTCACGTACGAGGTGTCCCGTTCCCTCGCCGCCTGCGAGGGCACCGTCCTCGTGGTGGACGCCGCCCAGGGCATCGAGGCGCAGACCCTCGCCAACCTGTACCTGGCGCTGGAGAACGACCTCACGATCGTCCCGGTGCTCAACAAGATCGACCTGCCGGCCGCCCAGCCGGAGAAGTACGCCGCCGAGATCGCGCACATCATCGGCTGCGACCCGGACGACGTGCTCAAGGTCAGCGCCAAGACCGGTCTCGGCGTCGAGGAGCTGCTCGACCACCTGGTCGACAAGATCCCGGCCCCGGTCGGCGTCAAGGACGCCCCGGCCCGCGCGATGATCTTCGACTCGGTCTACGACTCCTACCGCGGCGTGGTCACCTACGTCCGGGTGGTCGACGGCCAGCTCACCAAGCGCGAGCGCATCGCCATGATGTCCACCGGCGCGACCCACGAGCTGCTGGAGATCGGCGTCATCTCGCCGGAGCCGAAGGTCGCCGACGGCCTGGGCGTCGGCGAGGTCGGCTACATCATCACCGGGGTGAAGGACGTCCGGCAGTCCAAGGTCGGTGACACCATCACCTCGATGCACAAGGGTGCGACCGAGGCGCTGGGCGGCTACAAGGACCCGCGTCCGATGGTCTTCTCCGGCCTGTACCCGCTGGACGGCTCGGACTACCCGCTGCTGCGCGACGCCCTCGACAAGCTGCGCCTGAACGACGCCGCGCTGGTCTACGAGCCGGAGACCTCGGTCGCCCTCGGCTTCGGCTACCGCTGCGGCTTCCTCGGCCTGCTGCACCTGGAGATCATCCGGGAGCGCCTGGAGCGCGAGTTCAACCTCGACCTGATCTCCACCGCCCCGAACGTGGTCTACCGCGTCGTGATGGAGGACGGCACCGAGCACACCGTCACCAACCCCAGCGAGTTCCCGACCGGGAAGCTCGCCGAGGTCTACGAGCCGGTCGTGCGCGGCACCATCCTGGCGCCGAACGAGTTCGTCGGCGCCATCATGGAGCTCTGCCAGGCCCGTCGCGGCAACCTCCAGGGCATGGACTACCTCTCCGAGGACCGCGTCGAGCTGCGCTACACCCTGCCGCTCGCCGAGATCGTCTTCGACTTCTTCGACCAGTTGAAGTCCAAGACCCGCGGCTACGGCTCCTTCGACTACGAGCCCATCGGCGAACAGAGCGCCCAGCTGGTCAAGGTCGACATCCTGCTGCACGGCGACGCGGTGGACGCGTTCTCCGCGATCGTGCACAAGGACAAGGCCTACAACTACGGCGTGATGATGGCCGGCAAGCTGCAGAAGCTGATCCCGCGCCAGCAGTTCGAGGTGCCGATCCAGGCCGCCATCGGCTCCCGGGTGATCGCCCGTGAGACGGTCCGCGCGATCCGCAAGGACGTTCTCGCCAAGTGCTACGGCGGTGACATCTCGCGCAAGCGCAAGCTGCTGGAGAAGCAGAAGGAAGGCAAGAAGCGGATGAAGATGGTCGGCCGCGTGGAGGTCCCGCAGGAGGCCTTCATCGCCGCGCTGTCCACCGACGCCGAGGCGCCGAAGGAGAAGAAGTAGCCGGCGCGAGCCGGGTGTTTCCGGCCGGCCCGACGGGGTCGGCCGCAGCGGTGCCCGACGGGCCCGGGGCGCCTCGCCCCGGGCCCGTCGGCCTGTCCGCCCGTCGGCCTGTCCGCCCGTCGGCCTGTCCGCCCGTCGGCCTGTCCGCCCGTCGGCCTGTCCGCACGGCCGGCCTGTCCGCACGGCGCCCGGTCGGTGCGGCGGCCCGGCTCAGGCTCTCAACGCAGCGCCCAGACCACGCCGTTGACGATGGCGGCCTTGGTCAGCCGCCCGGCCCGGCCGGTCAGCACCGAGGGCCGCATCGAGTCGTCGCCGTGGATCAGCTGGACCAGGCCGTCCCGGCGGCCGAGGCTCAGGCACTGCACGGCGTAGCGGAACGCGAAGGGCTTGTCGGTGCGCCCGGTGAGCAGCTTGCCGAGGTAGCGGCCCATCGGCTGGGCGGTGGCGCAGCCCATCCGCAGGGTGCCGGTGCCGGGGACGGTCACCGCGGCGGCGTCGCCGATGACGTGGACCTCCGGGTGCGAGACGGAGCGCAGGTGGCCGTCGACCACCGCCCGGCCGGCCGGGTCGACGGTCAGGCCCGCCTCGGCCGCCAGCGGGTGCGGCTCCATGGCGGCGGCCCAGGCGACCACGTCGGCGGGGATCCGGCCGCCGGTGGTGTCGAGGCCCCCGGCGTCGACCCCGGTGACGGTGTGCCGCTCGTGCACCTCGATCCCGAGCCGGGCCATGACGGTGCGGACGTGGGCCCGGCCACGGGCCGAGAACCAGCCGCCGACCTGTCCGGCGGCGACGATCCGCACCCGCCAGGCGGGGTGGGCCTCGGCGATCTCGGTGGCCAGTTCGATGCCGGTGGCACCGCCGCCGACCACGACGACGGTGCCGGGCCGCCCGGCGGTGCTCAGCCGCTCGCCCAGTTCGGCGGCCCGCTCGGCGGAGTAGGCGTGCTCGGCGGCGCCCGGGACGGCGTGCCAGGCGGTGCGGCTGCCGAGGGCGTAGACCAGGGTGTCGTAGGGGAGGGCCTCGCCGGTGTCCAGGAAGACCTTGCGGGCGGCGAGGTCCAGGCCGGTGGCCCGGGCCGGGACGTGCCGCACGCCGCGCCCGCGGACCACCTCGGCCAGGGCGGGCCGGTGCTCGGGGAGGCCGGCGGCGGTCTCGTGCTGGCGGACGCGGTGCAGGAAGCGGGTCTCCGGGGCGATCAGGGTCACCCGGTGGCGCCGGCCCGCCCGGGTCGCCGCGGTCAGCCCCGCGTAGCCGGCGCCCAGTACGACGATCTGCTTCTCGGTCATGTCGTCCGCCTCCTCCGAAACGCCCCCGCGGAGCGTTCTGTCGACACGTTCTCGGTGTCCGTTCGGGAAGGGGACGACGCGGCCGGTCAGGGTGTGACGGTGAGCCGCGTCACAGGTCCGTCGGCGGGCCGCGTTACAGGTCCGTCGGCGTGCTGGGTCACAGGTCCGTCGGCGTGCCGGGGGCGTCGGCCACCCGGGTCAGCTTCTCGGGGTTGACCACCACGAAGGCCTCGGTGATCCGGCCGTCGGCGACGGTGAACGCCAGCACGCCGCCGGGCCGGCCGTCCGCGTCCTGGACGAGCAGCCCCGGCTCGTCGTTGACCAGGGCGGGCACCAGGCTCATGCCCGGCAGGAACCACTTCGCGACCAGGCCGGCCACCAGGCGGGAGACCTTGTCCGCGCCGAGGACCGGGCGGGCGCCGGCGCTGACGACGCCGCCGCCGTCGGAGTGCCAGACCACGTCCGGGTCGAGCACGGCCAGCAGGCCCTCGATGTCGCCGCGGGTGCTGGCCGCCGCGAAGGCGGCCACGGCCTGCCGGTGCTCGGCCGGGTCGGCGGTGGCGCGGCGCCCGCCGTCCTTGACCCGGCGCCGGGCCCGGGAGGCGAGCTGGCGGGCGGCGTCGGGGGAGCGGTCGAGGGAGGCGGCGATCTCGTCGAAGCCGACCGCGAACACGTCGTGCAGCACGAAGGCGGCGCGTTCGGCCGGGGTGAGCTGCTCCAGGACGGCGAGCACCGCGAGCGAGACGGACTCGCCGAGTTCGGCCAGCTCGGCCGGTGAGGCGGGGGAGTCCTGGTAGGAGACGGCCGGTTCGGGCAGCCATTCGCCGAAGTAGGCCTCCCGGCGGGCCCGGGCGGAGCCCAGCTGGTCGTAGCAGAGCCGGGTGACGACGGTGGTCAGGAAGGCGCGCGGGTCGGCGACGGCGGACCGGTCGGTGCCGCGCCAGCGCAGCCAGGCCTCCTGCAGCACGTCCTCGGCGTCGCTGAACGAGCCGAGCAGCCGGTAGGCGACCGAGCCCAGGTAGCGCCGGTGGGCCTCGAAGGCGTCGGGTTGTGCGGCGGCAGCGGCCGACAGGTCGTCACTCACAGGCCCACCGTAGCGGCCCGGGGCGGCGGCCGGAGCGTTCGAGGGGGCACCCCCGGACGGGGCCCCGGCCTCCCCGTGGGCGGAACGCCGGAGGGGGAGGCCGGGTGACCCCGCCCTCCCCCTCCGGTGCGGCCCGCCGGCCCGCCGGTCAGTCCACCTCGGCGACGGCCTCGGCGAACTGCGCCTGGTACAGGCGGGCGTACGCGCCCTCGGCGGCGATCAGCTCGTCGTGCGTGCCCTGTTCGACGATCGAGCCGCTCTCCATCACCAGGATCACGTCGGCGTCCCGGATGGTGGAGAGCCGGTGGGCGATCACGAAGCTGGTGCGGCCGGTGCGCAGCCGGGCCATGGCGCGCTGGATCAGCACCTCGGTCCGGGTGTCGACCGAGCTGGTCGCCTCGTCCAGGACCAGGATCGACGGCTGCGCCAGGAACGCCCGGGCGATGGTGATCAGCTGCTTCTCGCCGGTGCTGACGCCGGTGCCCTCGTCGTCGATGACGGTGTCGTAGCCGTTCGGCAGGGTCCGGACGAAGCGGTCCACGTGGGCGGCCCTGGCCGCCTCGACGACCTGCTCGTGGGTGGCGCCCTGGGCGCCGTAGGCGATGTTCTCGGCGATGGTGCCGCCGAACAGCCAGGTGTCCTGGAGGACCATGCCGATGCCGGAGCGGAGGTCCTCGCGGGACATGGCCGCGATGTCGACCCCGTCCAGGGTGATCCGCCCGCCGCTGACCTCGTAGAACCGCATCAGCAGGTTGACCAGGGTGGTCTTGCCGGCGCCGGTCGGGCCGACGATGGCGACGGTCTGGCCCGGTTCGACCTTCAGCGAGAGGTCGTCGATGAGCGGCTTGTCGGGGTCGTAGCGGAAGGAGACGTCCTGGAAGGCGACCCGGCCGCGGATCGCGTCGGGGCGCTCCGGCATGGCCGGCTCCGGGGTCTGCTCGGTCGCGTCCAGCAGCTCGAAGACGCGCTCGGCGGAGGCGACGCCGGACTGCACCAGGTTGGCCATGCTGGCGACCTGGGTGAGCGGCTGGCTGAACTGCCGCGAGTACTGGATGAACGCCTGCACGTCGCCGATCGACAGCGCGCCGCTGGCGACCCGCAGGCCGCCGACGACGGCCACCAGCACGTACTGCAGGTTGCCGATCAGCATCATCGCGGGCTGGATGATGCCGGAGATGAACTGGGCCCGGAAGCTGGCCGTGTACAGCGCCTCGTTGTGCTCCCGGAAGGTCTCGGCGGACTCCTTCTGCCGGCCGAAGACCTTCACCAGGGCGTGGCCGGTGTACATCTCCTCGATGTGCGCGTTCAGCTGCCCGGTGGACTTCCACTGCTGGACGAACTGCGGCTGCGCCCGCTTGCCGACCCTGGTCGCCACCACGACCGACAGCGGGACGGAGATCAGGGCGATCAGGGCGAGCAGCGGGGAGATCCAGAACATCATGGCGAGCACGCCGACCACGGTGAGCAGCGAGTTCACCACCTGGCCCATGGTCTGCTGCATGGACTGGCCGATGTTGTCGATGTCGTTGGTGACCCGGCTGAGCACCTCGCCGCGGGGCTGCTTGTCGAAGTAGCTGAGCGGCAGCCGGGCGAGCTTGGACTCGACGTCCTGGCGCAGCCGGTAGCTGGCCCGCTGGATCGCCTTGGTGGCGAGCCGGCCCTGGACGATGCCGAAGGCGGCGGAGGCGACGTAGATCGCCAGCACCCAGAGCAGCACGGTGCCGATCGCGCTGAAGTCCATGTGCTGGCCGGGGGTGAAGTCGACCGCGGAGAGCAGGTCGGCGGCGCCGCCGTCGTGCGCCCGCACGTCCGCGACGGCCTGCGCCTTGGAGATGCCGGCCGGGAACTGCTGGCCGACCACGCCGGCGAAGATCAGGTCGGTGGCCCTGCCGAGTACCTTGGGCCCGGTCACGGCGCAGCCGATGCTGAGCACGCCGAGGGCCAGCACGCCGCTGAGCAGGGCGCGTTCGGGGCGGAGCAGGGCGAGCAGCCGCTTGCCCGAGCCCTTGAAGTCCATCGACTTCTCGGAGCCCTGGCCGCCCATGAACCGGCCGGGGCCGGCCGGGCCGCGGCGGGCGGCGGCGGCCTGCGAGTCGCTGGGCACCTCGCCGGAGCCGGGGCCCTTCGTCATGGGCGCCTTCTTCTGCGGGGTGGTCACGCCGCCTCCTGCTCGGTGAGCTGGGAGAGCACGATCTCCCGGTACGTCGGGTTGTCGGCCATCAGTTCGCCGTGGGTGCCGCTGCCGACGACCGCGCCCTCGTCCAGGACGACGATCCGGTCGGCGTCGCGGATGGTGGAGACGCGCTGGGCGACGATCAGCACGGTGGCGTCGGCGGTCTCCCGGGAGAGGGCCCTGCGCAGCCTGGCGTCGGTGGCGTAGTCCAGCGCCGAGAACGAGTCGTCGAACAGGTAGACGCCGGGCTTGCGGACGAGCGCGCGGGCGATCGCCAGGCGCTGGCGCTGGCCGCCGGAGACGTTGCTGCCGCCCTGGGCGATGGGCGCGTCGAGGCCCTCGGGGAAGCGCTCGACGAACTCCTTGGCCTGGGCGACCTCCAGGGCGTGCCAGAGCTCCTCGTCGGTGGCGTCGGGCCGGCCGTAGCGCAGGTTGCTGGCGACGGTGCCGGTGAACAGGTAGGGCTTCTGCGGGACGAGGCCGACGGTCTCGGCGATCGTCTCGGGGGCGAGTTCGCGGACGTCCACGCCGTCCAGCAGGACCTGTCCGGCGGTGGCGTCGAAGAGCCGGGGGACGAGGCCGAGCAGGGTGGACTTGCCGCTGCCGGTGGAGCCGATGACGGCGGTGGTCTCGCCGGGGCGGGCGGTGATGTCGACGCCGCGCAGGACGGAGGCCTCGGCGCCGGGGTAGCGGAACTCGACGGCGCGCAGTTCGAGCTTGCCCCGGGCCAGGAGTTCGGTGACGGGGGTGGCCGGCGGGACGACGCTGGAGCTGGTGTCCAGGACCTCCTGGATGCGCTCGGCGCAGACCTCGGCGCGCGGCACCATCATGAACATGAAGGTGGCCATCATGACGCTCATCAGGATCTGCATCAGGTAGGAGAGGAAGGCGGTCAGCCCGCCGATCTCCATGCCGCCGCTGTCGATGCGCATGGCGCCGAACCAGAGCACGGCGACGCTGGAGGCGTTCACCACCAGCATCACGGCCGGGAACATGAACGACATCAGCTGGCCGACCTGGAGGGCGACCCCGGTCAGGTCCCGGTTGGCGCCGGCGAACCGGGCCTGCTCGTGGTCGTCCTTGACGAAGGCGCGGATGACCCGGATGCCGGTGATCTGCTCGCGCAGGACCCGGTTCACCGTGTCGATCTTCTTCTGCATGCTGCGGAACTTCGGGCGCAGCGCGCGGACGAGCAGGGCGACCACGACGCCCAGCAGGGGGACGACGGCCAGCAGCAGCGCGGAGAGCGGCACGTCCTGGTTGAGCGCCATGACGATGCCGCCGACGCACATGATCGGCGCGGCGACCATCAGGGTGAAGGTCATCAGGGCCAGCATCTGGACCTGCTGGACGTCGTTGGTCGTCCGGGTGATCAGGGAGGGGGCGCCGAAGGAGCCGACCTCGCGGGCGGAGAAGGTCTGCACCCGGTCGAAGACGGCGGCCCGGACGTCCCGGCCGAACGCCATGGCGGTGCGCGCGCCGTAGAAGACGGCACCGATCGAGCAGAGCGCCTGGGCGACGGTGACGGCGATCATCACAGCGCCGATGCGCAGGATGTAACCGGTGTCGCCCTTGACCACGCCCTGGTCGATGATGTCGGCGTTCAGCGTCGGCAGGTAGAGCAGGGCGAGCGTGGACACCAGCTGGAGGAGCACCAGCAGGGAGATCGGTCGGGAGTACGGGCGCAGGTACGCCCTCAGCAGTCTGATCAGCACTGGCACACTCTTGTCTTCGGCAGTGGGGTTCGCATCCCAATTCTCATGCTTCTGTGGACTCGCACAGTTGATTCCGGCCCCGCGCCCCGAGGTTTGTCCAGTCCTTTGCTGAACGCACCGGCGGGCCCGGTTGCGCCGTGCACCGGCGGCTCGGCAGTGTGCCAGCTGTCCTCACCCTCTTACGGAATGACCGGTTTCCCCCTAGGCTGCTGATTGCCCCCTTGTTACTCACCGGTATCGGATCGATTGCCCGGGGGCCCGGCGACCGCCCCCACGGGCGCCGCGACATCCCTCAGACGGCCACCCGCCCCCGGAGGTCCTCGTTGAGTTCCGCGCAGTCCCTGATCGACTCCGGCCGTGCCGACATCGTCGCCGGGCGGCCCGCCTCCGTCGCCCACCTGTTCCTGGAGCGGGTCGCCGCCACGCCGGCGGGTGAGGCCTACCGCTTCCCCGTCCCGGTGGACGAGCACGCGGCGGACGGCGCCCCCGGCGCCGAGCAGTGGCGTTCGCTGACCTGGGCGCAGACCGCCACCCGGGTGTACGCGGTGGCCGCCGGCCTGCTGTCGCTGGGCATCAGCCCGGAGGACCGGGTCGCGCTGATGTCCTCCACCCGGCTGGAGTGGGTCATCGCCGACCTCGGCAACATGTGCGCGGGGGCGGCCACCACGGCCGTCTACCCGAGCACCAACGCCGACGAGACGGCCTACATCCTCTCCGACTCGGGCTCCAGGGCGATCTTCGTCGAGAACGAGAAGCAGCTCGCCAAGGTCGTCGGCGAGCTCGGCCAGCTGCCCGAGCTGCGCACCGCCGTCCTCTTCGACGGCACCGGCCCGGTCGCCGGGGCGCCCGGGCTGAACGTGCTCACCCTGGCCGAGCTGGAGCAGCTCGGCACCGAGTACCTGGAGCAGCACCCGGACGCCGTGCGGCGGGCCGTCGACGCGCTCGACAAGGAGCAGCTGGCGACCCTGATCTACACCTCCGGCACCACCGGCCGCCCCAAGGGCGTGCGGCTGGTCCACGACTGCTGGGCGTACCAGGGGCGGGCGCAGGAGGAGAGCGGGCTGCTGCGCGCGGACGACGTGCAGTTCATGTGGCTGCCGCTGTCGCACGTGTTCGGCAAGAGCCTGATCTGCGGCCAGATCGCCACCGGTCACGTGATGGCGCTGGACGGCCGGGTGGACCGGATCATCCACAACCTGCCGGTGATCCGCCCGACCATGATGGCCTCGGCGCCGCGCATCTTCGAGAAGGTCTACAACGGCATCGCCGGCAAGGCCCGGGCCGAGGGCGGCGCCAAGTACAAGATCTTCATGTGGGCGGCGAAGACCGCCCGCGACTACGCCCGGGTCACCCAGGCCAACCGGATCGCCACCGGGCAGGACAGCGCCCCGCTGGGGCTGCGGGTGCGGCACGCGGTGGCCGACAAGCTGGTGTACGCCAAGATCCGGGCCGCGTTCGGCGGGCGGATGCGCGGCTCGGTCTCCGGCAGTGCCGCGCTGGCACCCGAGATCGGCTACTTCTTCGCCGGTGTCGGCGTGCCAGTCCTGGAGGGCTACGGCCTGACCGAGAGCTCGGCCGGGATCTGCGTCAACCCCGCCGAGGACCTCCGGGTCGGCACCATCGGCACCGTGCTGCCCGGCAGCGAGATCCGGATCGCCGAGGACGGCGAGATCCTGCTGCGCGGCCCCGGCGTCATGCGCGGCTACCACAACCTGCCGGAGAAGACCGCCGAGGTGCTGGAGCCGGACGGCTGGTTCCACACCGAGGACATCGGCGAGATCGGCCAGGACGGCTTCCTGCGGATCACCGACCGCAAGAAGGACATGTTCAAGACCTCCGGCGGCAAGTACGTCGCGCCGAGCGAGGTGGAGGGCAAGTTCAAGGCGGTCTGCCCGTTCGTCAGCAACATCCTGGTGATCGGCAACGGCCGCAACTACTGCACCGCGCTGATCGGCCTGGACGAGTCGGTGATCATGCCGTGGGCGGCCGAGCACGGCCTGGCCGGCAAGTCCTACGCCGAGGTGGTCGGCGACCCGAAGGTGCACCAGCTGGTCGACGGCTTCGTGCAGCGCCTCAACGGCGACCTCCAGCGCTGGCAGACGATCAAGAAGTTCACCCTGCTCCCGCGCGACCTGGACATCGAGCACGGCGAGCTCACGCCGAGCCTGAAGATCAAGCGCCCGGTGGTCGAGCGGACGTACGCGGACGCCGTCACCGAGATGTACGCGGGCGCGAACGAGGCCTGATCCGTCCGTCGTCCCGTACGGCCTCGATGATCACCGGGGCCGTACGGGACAATGGGGTCATGCCCTCCGCACTCCCCGACGGCGAACCCGTGCCGTCCGACGGTTCCCTGCCCGCGCACGCCCTCGCCGGGCTCGGGTCGCGGCCGTTCGGCTTCTACCTGCACGTGCCGTACTGCGCGAGCCGCTGCGGCTACTGCGACTTCAACACCTACACCGCCACCGAGCTGCGCTCCTCCGGCGCCGTCGCCTCCCAGGAGACCTACGCCGACAACGTGGTCGCCGAGATCCGGCTGGCCCGCGAGGTCCTCGGCGACACCGACCTGCCCGTGCGGACCGTCTTCCTCGGCGGCGGCACGCCCACCCTGCTGCCCGCCCGGGACCTGGTGAAGATGCTGGCGGCGATCCGGGCGGAGTTCGGGCTCGCCGACGACGCCGAGGTGACCACCGAGGCCAACCCCGAGTCGGTCGACCCGGCCTACCTCGCCGAACTGCGCGAGGGCGGCTACAACCGGGTCTCCTTCGGCATGCAGAGCGCCCGGCCGCACGTCCTGCGGCTGCTCGACCGCCACCACACCCCGGGCCGCCCGGAGGCCTGCGTGGCCGAGGCCCGCGCGGCCGGCTTCGAGCACGTCAACCTGGACCTCATCTACGGCACCCCCGGCGAGTCCGACGACGACTGGCGGGCCTCCCTGGACGCCGCGATCGGCGCCGGGCCGGACCACGTCTCGGCCTACTCGCTGATCGTCGAGGACGGCACCAAGCTGGCCGCCCGGGTCAAGCGCGGCGAGCTGCCGATGATCGACGACGACGTGCACGCCGACCGCTACCTGATCGCCGAGCAGGCGCTCGCCGCCGCCGGCTACTCCTGGTACGAGGTCTCCAACTGGGCCACCACCCCGCAGGGCCGCTGCCGCCACAACGAGCTCTACTGGACCGGCGGCGACTGGTGGGGCGCCGGCCCCGGCGCGCACAGCCACGTCGGCGGCGTCCGCTGGTGGAACGCCAAGCACCCGGCCGGCTACGCCCGCGCCCTCGCCGAGCGCCGCACCCCGGCCCAGGGCCGCGAGCGGCTCACCGACGAGGACCGCCGGGTCGAGCGCATCCTGCTCGAACTGCGCCTCGCCGAGGGCATCCCGCTGGACCTGCTCACGGCGACCGGCCGCGCGGCCGCCGACCGGCACCTCGCCGACGGCCTGCTCGACCGCACCACCCACGAGCGCGGCCGGGCCACCCTGACCCTCCAGGGCCGCCTCCTGGCCGACGCCGTGGTCCGCGACCTGGTGGACTGAGAGTCGTTGCCGTGGTGCCAGCCGCCGGCTCGCGGTCGCGGGCCCACGGCTGACCGGTCAGTCCTCCAGGGTGACGAAGTCGATCAGTTCCTCGACCTTCGCCAGCAGGGCGGGCTCCAGGTCCTTGAAGGAGTCGACCGAGGCGAGGATCCGCTTCCACGCGGCGGGGGTGTCGGCCGGCCAGCCGAGGCGGCGGCAGACGCCCCCCTTCCAGTCCTCGCCGTAGGGGACGTCCGGCCAGCCGGGGATGCCGACGGAGGAGGGCTTCACGGCCTGCCAGACGTCGATGTACGGGTGGCCGACGACCAGCACGGCGTCGCCGGTGACCCGGGCGGCGATCCGGTGCTCCTTGGTGCCGGGGAGCAGGTGGTCGACCAGGACGCCGAGCCGGCGGCCCGGGCCGGGGGCGAAGTCGGCGACGATCGCGGGCAGGTCGTCGATGCCCTCCAGGTACTCGACGACGACGCCCTCGATCCGCAGGTCGTCCCCCCAGACCCGCTCGACCAGTTCGGCGTCGTGCCGCCCCTCGACGTAGATCCGCGACTCCCGGGCCACCCGGGCCCGCGCTCCGGGGACGGCGACCGAGCCGGAGGCCGTCCGGCCCGGCGCGCGCGGGGGAGCCGGCGCGGCGGCGGCGGGGCGGACCAGGGTGACGGTCCGGCCCTCCAGCAGGAAGCCGCGCGGCACCAGCGGGAACACCCGCCGCTTGCCGAACCGGTCCTCCAGGGTGACGGTGAAACCCTCGGCGGTCTTCTCGCAGCGCACCACCGCGCCGCAGAAGCCGGTCGCGGCCTCCTCGACCACGAGGTCCCGGTCGGCGGGCACCTCGGGGGCGGGCTGCTGCCGCTTCCACGGCGGGGTGAGGTCGGGTCCGTACTGGCGGCTGCGCATGCAGGTGACTATAGGCAGGCCCGACGGGGCGTCACAGGCCCGGCGCGCCCCAGACCGGGAACCAGCGGGTGAGGTCCTTCTCCAGCCGCAGGTCGTTCCCCAGCATGGCGTTGACCTGCAGTTCCAGCGGGCTGTCGCGCTTCTCCCCGCCGCCCGGCACCGGCGCGAACGGGTAGAAGGTGCCGCGCTTGTACAGGTAGACCAGCGCCAGCGGCTGCCCCTCGGCGCCGCGGAAGGCCACCAGCGAGCAGAGCAGCTGCGGGCCGAAGCCGTTCCCCTCCAGCTCGCTGTTGACCGCGTGCAGGTCGTTGACCAGCTCCGGCAGCTCCTCGGGGGTGTGCCGGGCGAGCAGCCAGGAGTAGCCGTAGGCGTCCTTGGAGGCCTCCACCGGGACGCCGCCGCGCTCGGTGTCGGCGTCCAGCAGGGCCCGGACCTGCCGCTCGACCTCGACGAAGGCGCCGCCCTCGACCGAGGAGAAGCAGACCGACCCGACGCCGGTCGGCCGGAAGCCGGCCGCCGCCTCCAGGGTCAGCGCGGCCGAGGGCACGCCGAACAGCTGGTCGAGGTCGGGCCGGACGGGCTTGGTGCGGCCGAACAGTGCGTTCAGGATTCCCACGGCGGTCCCCTCCGGGGCGGGTCGTCGGCTCAGCGGCCGAGCTGGGTGGAGATCTTCGCCAGCTGCTCCAGCCGCTTCTCCAGCGAGGGGTGGGTGGAGAACAGCTGCGAGGCGGCCTCCCGGGCGCTCAGCGCGGGGGCGAAGTAGAAGGCGTTGTACGGCTGGGCCTGGCGCAGGTCCTTGGTCGGGATCGCGGCGATCTGGCCGGTCACCTTGGTGAGCGCCGAGGCCAGTGCGCTGGGCCGGCCGGTGAGCTGGGCGGCGGCCCGGTCGGCGGCCAGCTCCCGGTAGCGGGAGAGCAGCCGGGTCAGCAGGAAGCTGATCGCGTAGACCACCACCGACACCAGCGGGATGACCAGCGCGGCGATCGCGGCGTTGGAGTCGTTGCTGTTGCGGCCGCCGCCCATGAAGCCGCCGTACATCGCGATCCGGGTCATCGCCCCGGCCAGTACGCCGAGGAAGCCGGCGATGGTCATCACCGCGACGTCCCGGTGGGCGACGTGCGACAGCTCGTGCGCCAGGACGCCCTCCAGTTCCTCCGGTTCCAGCCGCCGCAGCAGCCCGGTGGTGACGCAGACCACCGCGTTCTGCGGGTTGCGGCCGGTCGCGAAGGCGTTCGGCATGTCGTTGTCGGCGACCGCCACCCGGGGTTTGGGCATGTCGGCGAGGGCGCAGAGCCGGTCGACGGTGCCGTGCAGCTGGGGGTACTGCTCCGGGGTCACCCGGTGGGCGCCCATCGCCCGTTCGGTGATCTTGTCGCTGAACCAGAACTGCGCCACGAACAGCCCGCCGGAGATCAGCACGATCAGTGGCCAGGCGCCGCGCAGCAGCGCGATCAGCAGGCCGGTGAAACCCACGTACAGGAGCCCGATCACGAACATGGTCCCGACCATCCGGCCGGTCAGGCCGCGGTCCGGGGCGAAGCGGGTGGGCTGGCCCGAGGTCGACATCGCTGGTCCTCCGTTCGCCGTTCGCTATCGATGCTGCCACCCGGCCGGTCCCGCGGCATCACCCGCGCGCCGCGCGATGCGGGCAGGATCACCCCGGCGGTGCCGTTCCTGCCGTCGGACCCGGGCCTTACACTGGCAGGTACGGTTCTGGCACTCCTCTGTTCAGAGTGCCAAAGGCCGCGGTCCGCCCGGCGGACCGCACCATGCCGGAACGACACACGTCACCACGGACAACGTGCGAAGAGGGAGGTGCGTGCCCCATGGCCGGTGAGGTCCGCCAGCTCGACGAACGCAAGCTCGCCGTGCTCCGCGCCATCGTCCAGGACTACGTGGGCACCGAGGAGCCGGTCGGCTCCAAGGCTCTCGTCGAACGCCACAACCTCGGGGTCTCCCCGGCCACCGTCCGCAACGACATGGCCGCGCTGGAGGAGGACGGCTTCATCCACCAGCCGCACACCAGCGCCGGGCGGATCCCCACCGACAAGGGGTACCGCCTCTTCGTCGACCGGCTCGCCGAGGTCAAGCCGATGAGCGCGCCCGAGCGGCGGGCGATCCGGCACTTCCTGGACGGCGCGGTGGACCTGGACGACGTGGTCGCCCGCACGGTCCGGCTGCTCGCCCAGCTCACCCGGCAGGTGGCGGTGGTCCAGTACCCCTCGCTCTCCCGCTCCACGGTGCGCCACATCGAGCTGGTCGCGCTGGCTCCGGCCAAGGTCATGCTGGTCCTGATCACCAACACCGGCCGGGTCGAGCAGCGGATGGTCGACTGCCCGGGTCCGGTCGGCGAGGTGGTCCTCGCGGACCTCCGTGCCAAGATCAACACGAGGGCCGTCGGCGTCCGGCTGCCCGACGTGCCGGGGCTGCTGGACGAGCTCCCGGCGATGTTCGAGGCGGTGGACCGGCCGGCCGTCACCATCGTCCTGGCGACGCTCTTCGAGGCGCTCGCCGAGCAGAACGAGGAGCGGATCATGCTGGCCGGCACGGCCAACCTGACCCGCTTCGGCCACGACTTCCCGCTCACCATCCAGCCGGTGCTGGAGGCGCTGGAGGAGCAGGTCGTCCTGCTGCGCCTCCTGGGTGAGACGGCGGACGCCGGGATGACGGTCCGGATCGGCCGGGAGAACGCGTACGAAGGGCTCAATTCCACCTCGGTCGTCTCGGTCGGTTACGGTTCGGGCGACGAGAGCGTGGCCAAACTGGGTGTGATCGGTCCGACCCGGATGGACTATCCGGGCACAATGGGGGCGGTGCGAGCGGTGGCACGGTACGTGGGCCAGATCCTGGCCGAGTCGTAGGGAACGACCGGTGTCCCACGGATGACACCGGTACCAGTCGCAAGCACTTCTACAGGCGGAACAAGCGGAGCATTTGGTGGCCACGGACTACTACGCGGTACTCGGCGTCCGACGGGATGCGGGGCAGGACGAGATCAAGAAGGCGTTCCGGCGCCTGGCGCGCGAACTGCACCCGGACGTCAACCCCGACCCGAAGACGCAGGAGCGGTTCAAGGAGATCAACGCCGCCTACGAGGTCCTCTCCGACCCGCAGAAGCGGCAGGTCTACGACCTCGGCGGGGATCCCCTCTCGCCCAACGGGGGAGGCGCGGGCGGCTTCGGCGCGGGCGCGGCCGGGTTCGGCTTCTCCGACATCATGGACGCGTTCTTCGGCGCGGCCGCCGGTCAGCGCGGCCCGCGCTCGCGCACCCGGCGCGGCCAGGACGCCATGATCCGGCTGGAGATCACCCTGGAGGAGGCCGCGTTCGGCACCACCAAGGAACTCCAGGTCGACACCGCCGTCACCTGCACCACGTGCAGCGGCGAGGGCGCCGCCCCCGGCACCTCCGCGCAGACCTGTGACATGTGTCGCGGCAAGGGCGAGGTCTCCCAGGTCACCCGGTCCTTCCTGGGCCAGGTCATGACCTCCCGGCCCTGCCCGCAGTGCCAGGGCTTCGGCACCGTCGTGCCGACCCCGTGCCCGGAGTGCGCCGGCGACGGCCGCGTGCGGGCCCGCCGCACCCTGACCGTGAAGATCCCGGCCGGTGTCGACAACGGCACCCGGATCCAGCTGGCCGGCGAGGGCGAGGTCGGCCCCGGCGGCGGCCCGGCCGGCGACCTCTACGTCGAGATCGCCGAGAGCACCCACCCGACCTTCCAGCGCCGCGGCGACGACCTGCACTGCACGGTCACCATCCCGATGACGGCCGCCTCGCTCGGCACCCAGGTGCCGCTGCAGACCCTGGACGGGCTGGAGGAGGTCGACATCCGGCCCGGCACCCAGTCCGGCCAGTCGATCCCGCTGCACGCCCGCGGCATCACCCATCTGCGCGGCGGCGGCCGGGGCGACTTGATAGTGCACGTCGAGGTGCAGACGCCCACCAAGCTCGACCCCGAGCAGGAGGACCTGCTGCGCCGGCTCGCGGTGCTGCGCGGCGAGGAGCGGCCCTCCGGCCAGTTCGCGCCGGGCCAGCAGGGGCTGTTCTCCCGGCTGAAGGACGCCTTCAACGGCCGCTGACCGTACCGGCGCCCGGTGCCCCGCTCCCGGCGGGTCACCGGGCGCCGTCGTTCCCCCGTCCGTCCCCCCACCCCCACTCCAGGAACCGCCATGACCGCGCCCGTGTTCGTCGTCGAGACCGCGCAGCTCGCCTCCGCCGCCCCCGGCGCGGTGGTCCGGCTGGACGGCCCGGAGGGGCGGCACGCCGCCGCCGTGAAGCGGCTGGAGCCGGGCGAGGCGGTGACCCTGGCCGACGGGCTCGGCCTGGGCGCCGACGGCACCGTCACGGCCGTGCACGGCAAGGACGCCGTCGAGGTGACGGTCGCCGCGGTCCGCCGGGAGGCCGAGCCGGCGCCGCGGATCGTCGTCGTCCAGGCGCTGCCCAAGGGCGACCGCGGCGAGCTGGCGGTGGAGACCATGACCGAGGTCGGCGTGGACGTGGTGATCCCCTGGGCCGCCTCCCGCTGCATCACCCAGTGGAAGGGCGAGCGCGGTGCCAAGGCGCTCGCCAAGTGGCGCTCCACCGCCCGCGAGGCGGGCAAGCAGTCCCGCCGGCTGCGCTTCCCCGAGGTCCGCGAACTCGCCACCACCCGCCAGCTGGCGCCCGTCCTGGCCGGGGCCGCGCTCGCCGCGGTGCTGCACGAGGACGGCGCCGAGCCGCTGGCCGGTGCCGCGCTGCCCGGCGGCGGGGACATCGTGCTGGTGGTCGGCCCCGAGGGCGGGGTCTCCCCGGAGGAGCTGGCCGCCTTCGCCGAGGCCGGTGCCAGGCCGTACCGGCTCGGGTCCTCGGTGCTGCGCACCTCGACCGCGGGAGTGGCCGCCGGCGCCCTGCTGCTGGGCCGCACCGGCCGCTGGGGCTGAGCGGGCCGGTCGCCGCACGGACCGTTCGTCCTCCGGCGGTTCGTTCCCCGGCGGTTCGTCCCCCGTAGGGGGCGGCCTGCGCGAAACCGGAGGCGCGCCGCCCCGGCGGGTGCGTAGGGTGCGGCTGTGAGCGAATCCCCGAGCACCCCTGCCGGCGCCTACCTGCGCCATCCGCACCTGCACGGTGACCTGATCACCTTCGTCGCGGAGAACGACGTCTGGCTCGCCCCGCTGGACGGCGGCCGGCCCTGGCGGCTGACGGCCGATCACGTCCCGGTCCGCCGCCCGCGCTTCTCGCCGGACGGCCGGCACATCGCCTTCGTCTCCACCCGGGACGGCGCGCCCGAGGTGCACGTCGCGCCGGTGGACGGCGGGCCGTCCCGGCGGCTGACGTACTGGGGCAGCGACCAGACGCAGCTGCAGGGCTGGACGGCCGACGGCAGCCCGGTCGCCACCACCTCCGCCGGACAGGCCACCCTGCGCCGCACCTGGGCCCACGCCGTACCGCTGGACGGCGGCGAGCCGCGGCGGCTGCCGTACGGGCCGGTCGGCGGGGTGGCGTACGAGCCGGGCGGCGACCGGGTGCTGCTGCTCTCGGCGGCCGGTGCGGAGCCCGCGCGGTGGAAGCGCTACCGGGGCGGCCGGGTCGGCAAGCTCTGGATCGGCGCCGAACGGTTCGCCCGCGTCCACGAGGAGCTGGACGGGCACATCGAGGCGCCGCTCTGGGTCGACGCGCCCGGCGGCGCCCGGATCGCCTTCCTGGCCGACCACGAGGGCGTCGGCGAGCTCTACTCCAGCCTTCCCGACGGCAGCGGCCTGCGCCGCCACACCACCTCCCCGGAGGGCTTCTACGCCCGCGGCGCGACCAGCGACGGCACCCGGGTGATCTGGCACCGGGCCGGTGACCTCTGGCTGCTGGACGACCTCGACGGCGCCGAGCCGCGCCGGCTGGACGTCCGGCCGTCCGGCCCCCGGGCCGGCCGGCGGCCCCGCCCGGTGCCGGCCGCGCACTGGCTGGAGAGCGCCGCCCCCGACCGCACCGGCCGGGCCGGCGCCGTGGTGGTGCGCGGCAGCGTGCACTGGCTGCCGCACCGGGAGGGCCCCGCCCGGGTGCTGGACGAGACGCCCGGCGTCCGGGCCCGGCGGGCCCACGTGGTGCCCGGCGAGGACGGCGCGCAGGGCGTGCTCTGGGTGACCGACGCCGACGGCGAGGACGCCGTCGAGTACGCCCCCGCCGTGCTCGGCGAGGAGCGCCGCCGGCTGGCCGGCGGACAGCTGGGCCGGGTCCGCGCGCTGGCGGTCTCGCCGGACGGCAAGCAGGCGGCGGTCGGCGCGCACGACGGCCGGGTCCTCCTGGTGTCGCTCGCCGACGGGACGGTGCACGAGCTGGACCGCAGCACGGACGGCGAGGTCAGCGGGCTGGCGTTCAGTCCGGACTCCGCCTGGCTCGCCTGGTCGCGGCCGAGCCCGGGCTTCGGGGCCTGGTCGCTGCGCCAGATCGTGCTGGCCAACCTGGCCACCCGCACGGTCGGCGAGGTCACCCCGGCGCGCTTCATCGACACCTCGCCGGCCTTCACCGCCGACGGCCGCCACCTGGCCTTCCTCTCGGTGCGCAACTTCGACCCGGTCTACGACTCGCACGTCTTCGACCTGTCGTTCCCCAACGGCTGCCGCCCGTACCTGGTCACCCTGGCCGCCGACACCCCCTCCCCGTTCGGCCCGCGCCGGGCCGGGCGGCCGGCCGGCGGGGAGGACGACGAGCCCAAGGGCAAGAAGGCGGACGGCGAGGAGGGGGCGGCCGACGCCCCGCCCGCCACCCGGGTCGACCTGGACGGGATCGCCGACCGGATCATCCCCTTCCCGGTCGAGGGCGGCCGGTTCGGCGAGCTGGCGGCCGCCAAGGACGGCGTGCTCTGGACGCGGATCCCGCTCACCGGCGAGCTCGGCGACGACGCGGCCACGCCGGAGGACGAGCAGCCGCGCCCCACCCTGGAGCGGTTCGACCTGCGCAAGCGCCGGGTCGAGCAACTGGTCGACGGGCTCGACGAGTTCGCGGTCAGCGGCGACGGCACCCGGGTCGCCGTGCTGGACGAGGGTGAGCTGCGGATCGTCCCGGCCGACCACAAGGCGGTGGGCGACGACGACGAGATCGACGTCGACCTGCACCGGCTGCGGGTGACCGTCGACCCGGCCGCCGAGTGGCGGCAGATGTACGACGAGAACGGCCGCCTGATGCGCGACAACTTCTGGCGCCCGGACCTCGGCGGCCTGCCCTGGGCCGAGATCCTCGACCGCTACCGGCCGCTGGTGGAGCGGCTCGGCTCGCACGACGACCTGGTCGACCTGCTCTGGGAGGTGCACGGCGAGCTGGGCACCTCGCACGCCTACGTGCAGCCCTACGGCATCCACACCGAGGCCGCCCGCCGGCAGGGCAAGCTCGGCGCCGACCTGGTCAAGGACGGCGAGGTCTGGCGGATCGCCCGGATCCTGCCCGGCGAGTCCTCGGACCCGCGGGCCCGCTCGCCGCTGGCCGCGCCGGGCGCCGCCGTCCGCCCGGGCGACGCGGTGCTGGCCGTCAACGGCCGCCCGGTGGACGCGACCGCCGGCCCGGCCCCGCTGCTGGCCGGCACCGCCGGACAACCGGTCGAGCTGACCGTGGCCGGCAAGGACGGCACCGACCGCCGGTACCCGGTGGTCGTCCCGCTCGCCGACGACGAGCCGCTGCGCTACCACGACTGGGTGGCCGGGCGGCGGGCCGCCGTCCGGGAGCTGTCCGGCGGGCGGCTCGGCTACCTGCACATCCCCGACATGCAGAGCACCGGCTGGGCCCAGATCCACCGCGACCTGCGGTCGGAGATGGCCCGGGAGGGCGTGATCGTCGACATCCGGGAGAACCGCGGCGGCCACACCTCGCAGCTGGTGATCGAGAAGCTGGCCCGGCGGATCGTCGGCTGGACGGTCGCCCGCGACCTCGCCAACCCGGTGCCCTACCCCGGCGACGCGCCGCGCGGGCCGATCGTGGCGCTGGCCGACGAGTTCTCCGGCTCGGACGGCGACATCGTCAACGCCGCCATCCAGGCGCTGAAGCTCGGCCCGGTGGTCGGGACGAGGACCTGGGGCGGCGTGATCGGCATCGACAGCAAGTACAGCCTGGTGGACGGCACCCTGGTCACCCAGCCGAAGTACGCGTTCTGGCTGGAGGGCTACGGCTGGGGCGTGGAGAACCACGGCGTCGACCCGGACGTCGAGGTGCCGGTCGCGCCGCACCAGTGGGCCGCGGGGGAGGACCCGCAGCTCGCCGAGGGCGTCCGGATCGCCCTGGCGGCGCTGACCGAGACCCCGGGCAGCACGCCGCCGCCGCTGCCCTGGGAGCAGGGCCCGGCGCCGGACGCCCCGCAGGACGCGGGGCAGGAGAGCGGGCACGGCGCCGGGCAGGACGCCGGGTAGGACGGGCGCAGGTCCGGCGGGGGTGCCCGGGCAGCTGACCGGGCACCCCCCACGGGCCGTACGCCCCTCGCGGGCGGCGGGTCCGCGGGGGCGGGCGCGACTGCCAGCAGGCGACCGGGCCGCTCGGCTAGCATGCGGCCGTACGCCCCGACCGACACCGTGCGACACCGCGAGGAGACCCCGATGGCCGGCGAGCCGCAGTCCGACTGCCTGTTCTGCAAGATCGTGGCGGGCGAGATCCCGGCCACCGTGGTGCGCAAGACCGAGCGCGTCCTCGCCTTCCGGGACATCGCCCCGAAGGCTCCGACCCACGTCCTGGTCATCCCGCACGCCCACTACCCGAACGCCGCCGCGCTGGCCGCCGCCGAGCCGCGGATCGCCGGCGAGCTGCTCGCCGAGGCCGGCGAGGTCGCCCGGGACGAGGGCCTCGACGACTACCGGCTGATCTTCAACACCGGCGCGGGCGCGGGCCAGACCGTCTTCCACGCCCACGTCCACGTGCTCGGCGGCATGCCGATGAACGAGCGCATGGTCTGAACGACGTGTCACAGCGCGAACTCGTCGTCCTCGGCACGGCCAGCCAGGTCCCGACCCGGCACCGCAACCACAACGGCTACCTGCTGCGCTGGGACGGCGAGGGCCTGCTGTTCGACCCCGGCGAGGGCACCCAGCGCCAGATGCTGCACGCCGGGGTCTCCGCCACCCAGATCACCCGGATCGCGGTCACCCACTTCCACGGCGACCACAGCCTGGGCCTCGCCGGGGTGATCCAGCGGATCAACCTGGACCGCGTCCCGCACCCGGTGGACATCTACTTCCCGGCCTCCGGGGAGGTCTACTTCGAGCGGCTGCGGCACGCCACCGCGTTCCACGAGACCGCCGTGCTGCGCCCCCGCCCGATCGACGGGCCGGGGCCGCTGCCGGCGCCCGGCGCCCGCTTCGCACTGGACGCCGTCCGGCTCTCGCACCCCGTCGAGTCCTTCGGCTACCGGCTCACCGAGCCGGACGGCCGCCGGCTGGTGCCCGAGCGGCTGGCCGCGCTCGGCATCGCCGGCCCGGACGTCGGCCGGCTCCAGCACCGGGGAGCGATCGAGTCGGGCGGCCGGCGGGTCACCCTCGACGAGGTCAGCGAGTTCCGCCGGGGCCAGCGGTTCGCCTTCGTGATGGACACCCGGCTCTGCGAGGGCGTCCACGAACTCGCCGAGGGCGCCGACCTGCTGGTCATCGAGTCCACCTTCACCGACGCCGACACCCGGCTCGCCGAGGAGCACGGCCACCTCACCGCCGGCCAGGCCGGCAAGGTCGCCGCCGAGGCCGGCGCGGGCACCCTGGTGCTGACCCACTTCTCGCAGCGCTACCCGGACCTCGGCCAGCACCTCGCCGACGCCCGCAAGCACTTCGACGGCACCGTCGTGCTCGCCGAGGACCTCGCCCGGGTGCCCGTGCCGCCCCGCCGGCGGCCGTGAGCGGCCGGGCGCGCGGAGCCGCGGGCCGGTGGCCGTGCGCCCGGGCGGGGCACCGGTCCCGGGCGGAAAACCGTTCGCGCCGCTCCGCGATCTGCCCCAGCATCGTCGGGAGCGGCCCCGCCGCCCGCCGCAGCGATCACGCTCGCGGCGTACCCTGGTGCCCCGGAAGGACCGCGCGGCACCACGAGACCACGGATTGGGATGAGGCAGGCCCCAGCGCCGACCTATGAGTGACACATCGCAGACCCGTACGAACGGACAGCCGCGCCCCGAACCGGCCGACGAGGGCCGCACCAGCGCCCGGATCGTCATCCCCGAGAAGCACCCGATGGTCACCCTGCTCGGCACCGCGGACTCGCTGCTGAGGGTGATCGAGCGAGGCTTCCCCGCCGCGGACATCCACGTCCGCGGCAACGAGGTGACCGCCACCGGAGAGCGCGCCGAGGTCGCCCTCGTCAAGCAGCTCTTCGACGAGATGATGCTGGTGCTGCGCACCGGCCAACCCCTCACGGAGGACGCCGTGGAGCGCTCCATCGCCATGCTCCGGAGCGCCGTCGACGACCCGGACAGCCCGGCGCCGTCGCAGGTGTTCACCGCGAACATCCTGTCCAACCGGGGCCGCACCATCCGCCCCAAGACGCTCAACCAGCAGCGCTACGTCGACGCGATCGACAAGCACACCATCGTCTTCGGGCTCGGCCCGGCCGGTACCGGCAAGACCTACCTCGCGATGGCCAAGGCCGTCCAGGCCCTCCAGGCCAAGGAGGTCAACCGGATCATCCTGACCCGTCCGGCGGTCGAGGCGGGGGAGCGGCTGGGCTTCCTGCCCGGCACCCTCTTCGACAAGATCGACCCGTACCTGCGTCCGCTCTACGACGCGCTGCACGACATGATGGACCCGGACTCCATCCCGCGCCTGATGGCGGCCGGCACCATCGAGGTCGCCCCGCTCGCCTACATGCGCGGCCGGACCCTCAACGACGCCTTCATCATCCTCGACGAGGCCCAGAACACCTCGCCCGAGCAGATGAAGATGTTCCTCACCCGCCTCGGGTTCAACTCCCGGGTGGTCGTCACCGGCGACACCAGCCAGATCGACCTCCCGGGCGGCACCCGCAGCGGCCTCAAGGTCGTCCAGGAGATCCTGGTCGACGTGCCCGACATCCACTTCTCCGTGCTCACCAGCACCGACGTGGTCCGCCACAAGCTGGTCGGCCGGATCGTGGACGCCTACGAGCGCTGGGACGCCCGGCAGGAGGCCGAGGAGAACGCTCCGCCGGCCCGCAAGCCCGGCCAGCGGCGCCCCGGCAAGACGACCGCACCCCGCGCACCCCGACAGTCCCATCGCACCGAAAGCTGAGTAACCAGCCCGTCATGTCGATCGACATCGCCAATGAGTCCGGTTGGGACGCCGACGAGGAGTCCATCCTCGACGTCGCCCGCTACGCGCTGGACAAGATGCGGATCCACCCGCAGTCAGAACTGTCCGTGATCCTGGTGGACGGTGCGGCGATGGAGGAGCTGCACATCCAGTGGATGGACCTCCCCGGCCCGACCGACGTGATGTCCTTCCCGATGGACGAGCTGCGTCCCGGCAAGGAGGGCGAGGAGCTGCCGCAGGGCCTGCTCGGCGACATCGTGCTCTGCCCCGAGGTGGCCGAGCAGCAGGGCAAGGCGGCTCCGTCCAAGCACTCGATGGACGAGGAGCTGCAGCTGCTCACCGTCCACGGGGTGCTCCACGTGCTCGGGTACGACCACGAGGAGCCGGACGAGGAGGAGGAGATGTTCGGCCTCCAGAAGGCCATCCTCGACGGCTGGCGGGCCGGCCGCGGCCTGGGCGGGATCTCCCCGGCCCCCACCACCCACTGAGCGCGGAGCCCGAACCCCTGTGAGTGGTGAGAGTACGAGTTTCATCCTCGGCGCCGTGCTGCTGGTCGTCCTCGGCTGGCTGGCGGCCTGCGCCGAGGCGGGTATCTCCCGGGTCTCCCGGTTCCGCGCGGAGGAGGCCGTCCGGGCCGGCCGGCGGGGCTCGGCCCGGCTGCTGGCGCTGGCCTCCGACCCGATCCGCTACCTCAACCTGGCCACCCTGATCCGGGTGGCCAGCGAGATGGCGGCCGCGGTCCTGGTCACCGTGGTCTGCGTGCGGAGCCTGGACTCCACCTGGCAGGCCGTGCTGCTGGCGTTCGGCGTGATGGTGCTGGTCTCCTTCGTGGCGGTCGGCGTCTCGCCCCGCACGATCGGGCGCCAGCACCCGCTGACCACCTCCACGGCGGCCTCCTTCGTGCTGCTGCCGCTGGCGGGCGTGCTCGGCCCGATCCCGCGGCTGCTGATCCTGCTCGGCAACGCGCTGACCCCGGGCAAGGGCTACCGCGAGGGGCCGTTCGCCTCCGAAGCGGAGCTGCGCGCCCTGGTGGACCTCGCCGAGAAGGACGACCTGATCGAGGACGAGGAGCGCCGGATGGTGCACTCGGTCTTCGAGCTGGGCGACACCATCGTCCGCGAGGTGATGGTGCCGCGCACCGACCTGGTGATGATCGAGCGTCACAAGACCGTCCGTCAGGCGCTGACCCTGGCGCTGCGTTCGGGCTTCTCGCGGATCCCGGTGGTCGGCGACAACGAGGACGACGTGGTCGGCATCGTCTACCTCAAGGACCTCGTGCGGCGCACCCACATCAACCGGGAGGCCGAGTCCGAGGAGGTCGGCGCGGTGATGCGGCCGGCCGTCTTCGTCCCGGACTCCAAGCCGGCCGGCGACCTGCTGCGCGAGATGCAGCAGCGCCGCTCGCACGTGGCGATCGTGATCGACGAGTACGGCGGCACGGCCGGACTGGTCACCATCGAGGACATCCTGGAGGAGATCGTCGGCGAGATCACCGACGAGTACGACCGGGAGATCGCGCCGGTCGAGGACCTCGGTGACGGCTCGTACCGGATCACCGCCCGGCTGCTGGTCGAGGACCTCGGCGAGCTGTTCGGGATCGAGCTGGAGGACGAGGACGTCGAGACCGTCGGCGGCCTGCTCGCCAAGCACCTCGGCCGGGTGCCGATCCCGGGCTCGTCCTGCGAGATCCCGCTGCCCGAGGACGCGGCCACCGACCTGACCGCCATCCGGCTGACCGCGGAGAGCTCGGCCGGCCGCCGCAACCGGATCGGTTCGATGGTCGCGATCCCGGTCCGGGTCTCGGCCGAGGCCCTCCAGGAGTCCGGCGAGTAGCGTTCGGGCGGCCGCGGGGCGACGATGGCGTCATGACTCATCTACTGCGTGCGGAGTACGGCCCGCAGGGTCGGTCGGCCGGGGCGAAGACCTGGCACGTCGTCCGGGCCGCCGAACCCGCGGCGGCCCTCTGCGGCCGCACAATGGACACCGACGCCGAGACCCGGCCGGACCAGGAGTGGGGCACCGGGCTGCGCTGCTGTCAGCAGTGCGGCTCGCTGTACATGCACGAGGTGCCGCACATGCAGGGGAGCCACCCCTACAGCTAGGCACATGCGGGGGTACCCCCCCCCGGAAGCCAGGCCGTGCGCCCGCTCTGCGGTCGGAGTAGCGTGAACGAGGCCGTTTCGACGTCGCCATGGTGGAGGTCGCCATGAAGCTGCAAGACGAACTGCCGGTCGACCACCGACTGCTCCTGGTCTGGCGGACCGGGGCGGGACTCGGCGGGATCTTCCTGATCGTGTTCGGCATCCTCGGGCTGGCGGACCATCCCGGCTTCCTGTCCACCGAGGGCGACGACATCGCCGGGATGTCGACCAACGGAGCGCTGAGCATCCTCTCCATCGTGATGGGCGCGGTCCTGGTGGCCGGCGCGGTGATCGGCGGGAACTTCGCCGCCAACCTCAACATGGTGGTCGGCATCCTCTTCGTGCTCTCCGGTTTCTACGGGCTGACGGTGCTCGGCCGGCCGGACGCCAACATCCTCAACTTCCGGATGGCCAACGTGCTGTTCGCGTTCATCTTCGGACTGGTCGTGGTGACCTTCGGGATGTACGGCAGGGTCAGCAGCCACCTGCCGCACGACAACCCGTACTGGCGCAAGCGGTCCGCCGAGGAGGAGCCGCTGCCGAACGGTCCGAAGACCTTCGTCAAGGTCATGCGGCCCGGGCCGCCCAATCCGATCGGCCACTGAGGCCACTGGGGCCCCTGAGGCCGGCGGGGCCGTCCGCGTCGCAGGGCGCGGACGGCCGGTCGGCGGGGAGTCCTATGCTCGGCGCCATGAGTGACATCGTCGAGCTGGATCCCGAAGACAAGAAGATCATCACCCTGGCCCGCTCCGCGCGCGTCCGCAACGGCGTCGCGGAGGGGGCCGCGGTGCGTGACGAGACCGGGCGCACCTACGTGGCGGGCACGGTCGCGCTGGAGTCGCTGCGGCTCAGCGCGCTGCAGACGGCGGTGGCGATGGCGGTGGCCAGCGGCGCCAGGTCGCTGGAGGCGGCCGCCGTGGTGAGCGAGGCGGGGGAGCCGGCCGAGGCCGATCTGGCCGCGGTGCGGGACCTCGGCGGGGCCGGGACGCCGGTGCTGCTCGCCGGACCGGACGGGGCGCTGAAGGTGGCGGCCGAGGCGCGCTGAGGCGCGTCGACGGCGTACCGGGGCCCGCCGGGGGGCGGCTCGGGGCGCCCGGGGCAGCCCGGGCGCCCGGCCCTCCAGGATCCGCAGATAATCTCACCGGTGTAGATGGTGAGCAGGTCGCGGTGAGGGGGCTGGGGGCATGGGACCGTTCGCGTTCTTCGCGGGCCTGCTGCTGGGCGTCATGGGGATGGGCAAGTGGCAGGAGACCGGGTCGCCGTTCTGGCTCTGGGGCTCCGTCGCCTTCCTCCTCATCGTCCTGATCAGCGGGATCTCCGCCGTTCTGGGCAGCAAAAAGGGCTGACGGGGGCGGGCTGTCCGCCGGGCGCCCGGTGATCAGGGAGAATGGGGCCCATGAGTGCCCCTTCCTCCTCGTACCGCTCCGGCTTCGCGTGCTTCGTCGGCCGGCCCAACGCGGGCAAGTCGACCCTGACCAACGCCCTGGTGGGGACGAAGGTCGCGATCACCTCCGACCGTCCGCAGACCACCCGGCACACCGTGCGCGGCATCGTGCACCGCCCGGACGCCCAGCTCGTGCTGGTCGACACCCCCGGTCTGCACAAGCCGCGCACCCTGCTCGGCGAGCGGCTGAACGACCTCGTCCGCTCCACCTGGGCCGAGGTCGACGTGATCGGCTTCTGCCTGCCCGCCGACCAGAAGCTCGGCCCCGGCGACAAGTTCATCGCCAAGGAACTCGCCGACATCAAGAAGACCCCCAAGGTGGCCATCGTCACCAAGACCGACCTGGTCGACTCCAAGCGGCTGGCCGAGCAGCTGATCGCCGTCCACCAGCTCGGTGCCGAGCTGGGCATCGAGTGGGCCGAGATCATCCCGGTCTCGGCGGTCGGTGACAAGCAGGTCGAGCTGGTCGCCGAGCTGATCACCAAGCTGCTCCCGGAGGGCATGCCGCTCTACCCGGACGGCGACCTCACCGACGAGCCCGAGGTGATCATGGTCGCCGAGCTGATCCGGGAGGCCGCCCTGGAGGGTGTCCGGGACGAGCTCCCGCACTCGCTGGCCGTGGTCGTCGAGGAGATGATCCCGCGCGAGGACCGCCCGGCGGACCGGCCGCTGCTGGACATCCACGCGAACGTCTACATCGAGCGGCAGAGCCAGAAGGCCATCGTGATCGGGGCCAAGGGCGCCCGGTTGAAGCACGTCGGCACCACCGCCCGCAAGCATATCGAGGCGCTGCTCGGCACGCCGGTCTACCTGGACCTGCACGTCAAGGTCGCCAAGGACTGGCAGCGCGACCCGAAGCAGCTGCGCAAGCTGGGCTTCTGAGCCCGCCCGCACCGAGCAGGGCCCGTCCGGACGACCGCGTCCGGACGGGCCCTGCGCCGTCCCCTAGGCGCCCTCGCGCAGCACCAGCGAGACCAGCTCCCGTTGCGACTCGGTGAGCTTCGGGTCGGCGCAGTGCACCGTCCGGCCGTCGACGGTGATCTCGTAGTGGAAGCCGTCCGGCACCCCGTAGGAGGGCGCCCGCAGCCCGCCCGCGACGGCCTCGCGGGCGAGCGCGTGCACGTGCGGGGCGTCCGTCCGCGCGGTGGTGTCGAGCTCCGCGCGGCGGACGTTCCCCGCGAGGCCGCCGGTCCGGGTCACCTGGATACGCATGGTGTCCATGGTGCTACGCAGGGATGGCGTTTGCCGGGCTTTTCCAGGACCTTGACCTTATGCGCTCTTAAACCTTATGACCGCTCAAGTCGGGCTCGACCGCGGTCGGGCGGCTCAGGCCGTACTGACCCCGACCTTCGCCCAGGCCGCCGTCACGGTGTCGCCCACCGCGGGTTCGGGGTAGCGGGCCCGGGCGGCCGCCACGGTGGCCCGGGCGAAGGCCGCGAAGTCGGCGTCCCCGGGCAGCTGCCGGCCGGTCAGCGCGTCGTACCAGATCCGCCCGGCCCGCTCCCAGGCCGGCCCGCCGAGCGCGGTGGCCAGCAGGTAGAAGGCGTGGTTCGGGATGCCGGAGTTGATGTGCACGCCGCCGTTGTCCTGGGCGGTGCGGACGTAGTCGCGCAGATGGGCCGGCTGCGGGTCCTTGCCGAGCCGGGGGTCGTCGTACGCGGTCCCGGGCGCCTTCATCGAGCGCAGTGCCACCCCCTGCACGCCCGGGGCGAGCAGGCCGGCGCCGATCAGCCAGTCCGCTTCGCCGGCGTCCTGGCGCAGCGCGTACTGCTTCACGAGCGAGCCGAACACGTCGGAGACGGACTCGTTGAGCGCGCCGGGCTGGCCCCGGTACTCCAGTGCGGCGGTGAACTGGGTGACGCCGTGGGTGAGTTCGTGGCCGATCACGTCGACGCAGGCGGTGAAGTCGCCGAACACCTCGCCGTCGCCGTCGCCGAAGACCATCCGCCGGCCGTCCCAGAAGGCGTTGTCGTAGTCGCGGCCGTAGTGCACGGTGGCGTCCAGCCGCAGACCCTGGTCGTCGATCGAACGGCGGCCGAAGGCGTCGGCGAAGAGGGCGAAGGTGTCGCCGAGGCCGTCGTAGGCGTGGTTGACGGACTGGTCGGGGACGGGCCCCTGGTCCTCCCGGCGGACGGTGCGGCCGGGCAGCCGTTCGCTGTGTCCGGCGTCGCAGATCACCCGCTCCAGGCGGGCGCCGCCGGGCTGCGGCGCGGTGGCGGTGAGGCGGGCCGTGCGGTGCGCGGCATCCAGGGCGAGGGAGCGGGCGGCGGGCTCGTGACCGGCCTCGGCGAGGCGGTCCAGGACGTACGGCGGAACGATCGCGCAGAGCGGCGGTTCGGCGGTCATGTGGCCAAGAGTGAGGCATCCGTGACCTGTTGTCACCGGCGTGGACGGAATCGGGCGCCGTCTCAAGGGGTGGAATGTCCGCCCGGCTCACTTCGGGGGCGCGTGCTCCTCGGTTACGCTGGACGACATCATGCGCAACGGGTTGCTTCTTCTTAGCTGCCGCGTCGAGGGCCTGTAGTCCACCAGGGCCGGCTCCCTCGCCGCGGGGACTGTGCTGTGCGCGTTGCAATACTGCGGCCCACCGAGGGGTCGTGCGCGGCAGCAGGCCGGCCGGTCGGGTGTCCATCTCACCCCGACAAGCCCCGCATCACAGGAAGCCGAGAGTCACCTCCATGACCGAGCAGAGCTCCGCCGCGTCCATCCCCGCCGGTCGCGCGTTCGTCGACCGTCCGACGCCGATCACCGCCGCGACCGTGCGCCAGCGGGGCGCCGGCATGCGCCACGGCCGCTACCTGCCGTTCGGCACGGTCGACCTGCCGGACCGCAGCTGGCCGTCGAAGGTGATCACCAAGGCGCCGCGCTGGCTCTCCACCGACCTGCGGGACGGCAACCAGGCGCTGATCGACCCGATGTCCCCGGCCCGCAAGCGCAAGATGTTCGACCTGCTGGTCGGCATGGGCTACAAGGAGATCGAGGTCGGCTTCCCCTCCTCCGGCGCCACCGACCACGCCTTCGTACGGTCGCTGATCGAGGAGGGGGCGATCCCGGAGGACGTCACCATCTCGGTGCTGACCCAGGCCCGCGAGGAGCTGATCGAGAAGACCGTCGAGTCGCTGGTCGGCGCGCCGCGGGCGACCGTCCACCTGTACAACGCGACCGCGCCGCTGTTCCGCCGGGTGGTGTTCCGCAACGACCGGGCGGCCACCAAGGCGATCGCCACCGACGGCACCCGGCTGGTGATGGAGTACGCCGAGAAGCTGCTGGGCGACGACACCGTCTTCGGCTACCAGTACTCGCCGGAGATCTTCGTCGACACCGAGCTGGACTTCGCCCTGGAGGTCTGCGAGGCGGTGATGGACGTCTGGCAGCCGGGCGAGGGCCGCGAGATCATCCTGAACCTGCCGGCCACCATCGAGCGGGCCACCCCGAACGTCCAGGCCGACCAGTTCGAGTGGATGTCGCGCAACCTGTCCCGCCGCGAGCACGTCTGCCTGTCGGTGCACCCGCACAACGACCGCGGCACCGCCGTCGCCTCCGCCGAGCTGGCCTACATGGCCGGCGCCGACCGCATCGAGGGCTGCCTGTTCGGCCAGGGCGAGCGGACCGGCAACGTCGACCTGGTGACCCTGGGCATGAACCTGTTCTCGCAGGGCATCGACCCGCAGATCGACTTCTCCGACATCGACGAGGTGCGCCGCACCGCCGAGTACTGCAACCAGATGGAGGTGCACCCGCGCCACCCGTACGCCGGCGACCTGGTGTACACCTCCTTCTCCGGCTCGCACCAGGACGCGATCAAGAAGGGCTTCGACGCCCTGGAGGCCGACGCGAAGGCGGCCGGCGTGCCGGTGGGCGAGCACACCTGGGGTGTGCCGTACCTGCCGATCGACCCGAAGGACGTCGGCCGCACCTACGAGGCGGTCATCCGGGTCAACAGCCAGTCCGGCAAGGGCGGCGTCGCCTACGTCCTGAAGAACGACCACAAGCTGGACCTGCCGCGCCGGATGCAGATCGAGTTCTCCCGGATCATCCAGGCCAAGACCGACGCCGAGGGCGGCGAGGTCACCCCGGCGGCGATCTGGGCGGTCTTCCAGGACGAGTACCTGCCGACCACCGACAACCCGTGGGGCCGGATCTCGCTGAGCGGCTCGCGCAGCCTGACCACCGAGGACGGCCGGGACGCGCTGACCGCCCAGGCCGTGGTCGAGGGCGCGCCGGTCACCCTGGCCGGTACCGGCAACGGCCCGGTCTCCGCCTTCGCCGACGCGCTGGGCCGGATCGGGGTGGACGTCCGGGTGCTGGACTACGCGGAGCACGCGCTGAGCGAGGGCGGCGACGCCCAGGCCGCCGCGTACGTCGAGTGCGCCGTGGACGGCAAGGTGCTGTGGGGCGTGGGCATCGACGGCAACACGGTGCTGGCCTCGCTGAAGGCGATGATCAGCGCCGTCAACCGGGCGCAGCGCGGGTAGTTCGTACGAGTGGTAGTGGCGGGCCGTCCTCCGGGGCGGCCCGCCGTCGTGGTGGGCGGTCCCGGGTGGGCGGCTGTGGCCTGCGCCACATTTTTTCGGCCCGGAAGCCGTTCGAGGTACTGACACGTGCCGGTAACCATGGCAACATCGACCCACCGGAAATCCGGGTCGGTGGGACGGCCTCGGGGTCCGGTCGCGTGACCTGCCCATTGTTGTGCAGGCCGCCTGCCATGTCTGGGGAGTGGCGCCGTGACAGGGTTGTGGGGTGTTCGCCCGCGCTGGCGGACTGACGTCCTCGGTGACTTCTTCTGTCCAGGCTGCGGCGGGGACCGCAACTACCGCCGGCAGCACGGCCGGCGGTGGCTGCGGTTGCTGGGCGCGGCGGTGCTGCCGCTCGGCCCGGTCGTCCGCAGCGTGCAGTGCACCACCTGCCACGGCCGCTACGGCGTGGAGAGCCTGGACCAGCCCACCTGCGTGCGCCTCGGCGGGATGCTGCGCGACGCGCAGTACACGGTGGCCCTCGCGCTGCTGGCGGCCGGCGGGACGGCGCACCGGGCGGCCCGCGAGGCGGCCTGCGCGGCCGTCCGGGAGGCCGGTTTCGACGACTGCGGCGAGGCCCAGGTGCTCGCCGCGCTGGCCGCGCTCTCCGGGCTCGGCGGCGAACTCCGGGACGCCCACGACCTGGAGGCGTCCTCCGGGCTCGGGGACGCCGGCGCGCTGGCGGTGGAACTGCACGCGGTGCTCGAACCGCTCGCCCCGCACCTGGCCCACCACGGCCGGGAGCGGCTGCTGCTGCAGGGGGCGGCGATCGCGCTGGCCGACGGGCGCTACCTGCCCCAGGAGCGGGAGGCGCTGGCCGCCGTGGGGCGCTGCCTGGACCTGCCGCAGGCGAGGGTCGGGGCGCTGCTGGAGGCGGCCACCCACGCTTCGTACTAGGCCGCGCGGGCCACGTCCCGGCCGCGCGGAAAGGACCTCGGCCGTCGCACCACGCGGCCCCCGGACGGCCGCCCCCGGGACCCCCACGAACCGGGCCCGAACCGCCCCCCGGCCCCCCGGCCGGGCGGCGCCCCACCCCGGGCCCGCCGTGCCCCGCACCGATCGGGTCTCCCCCACGGCCCCGGTGCGGGCCACACGGCTGCCGCCCGGAGGTCGGCCGGTGGGGGACAATGGTGGGATGTCCACACTGTTCGACGCCGGCCGCGAGGCCGCCGCATGAGCCTGTTCCGGGACGACGGCGTGGTGCTCCGGGCGCAGAAGCTCGGCGAGGCCGACCGGATCATCACCATGCTCACCCGCCAGCACGGCAAGGTGCGCGCGGTGGCCCGCGGGGTGCGCAAGACCAAGTCCAAGTTCGGCGCCCGGCTGGAGCCGTTCTCGCACGTGGACGTGCAGTTCTTCAGCCGCGGGAGCGAGCTGGTGGGGCGCGGGCTGCCGCTCTGCACCCAGGTGGAGACGATCGCCCCGTACGGCGGCTCGATCGTCACCGACTACGGCCGCTACACCGCGGGGACGGCGATGCTGGAGACGGCGGAGCGGTTCGCCGAGAACGAGGGCGAGCCGGCCGTCCAGCAGTACCTGCTGCTGGTCGGCGGCCTGCGGACGCTGGCGGCCGGGGTGCACGAGTCGCACCTGGTGATGGACGCCTTCCTGCTCCGCTCGCTGGCCGTCAACGGGTACGGCGCGAGCTTCACCGACTGCGCCAAGTGCGGCCTGGAGGGCCCGAACCGGTTCTTCTCGCTCCAGGCGGGCGGCGTGCTGTGCGGAGACTGCCGAGTCCCCGGTTGTGCCGTACCCTCCCCTGAGACACTGGTACTGCTCGGGGCGCTGCTGTCAGGGGACTGGCGGACGGCCGACACCTGCGAGCCGAGGTACTGGCGGGAGGGCAGCGGCCTGGTCGCGGCCTATCTGCAGTGGCACCTGGAGCGGGGCATCCGCTCGATGAGATACGTGGAGAAGTGAGCACATGGCAGCGCGACGGCTCTTCGGCGGTGGCAAGCAAAGGGAGTACCTCCCCCCGACCCCGCACCCCAGCGGCGCACAGCCCCCGAAGATCCCCGGCGAGCTGGTCCCCCACCACGTCGCGATCGTGATGGACGGGAACGGGCGCTGGGCCAAGGAGCGCGGGCTGCCGCGCACGGAGGGCCACAAGGTCGGCGAGTCCGTGGTGCTGGACGTGCTCAAGGGCGCGATCGAGCTCGGTGTGAAGAACATCTCGCTGTACGCGTTCTCCACCGAGAACTGGAAGCGCTCGCCCGACGAGGTGAAGTTCCTGATGAACTTCAACCGGGACGTCATCCACCGCCGCCGTGACGAGATGGACGCGATGGGCGTGCGGGTCCGCTGGGCCGGCCGGATGCCCAAGCTGTGGAAGAGCGTCGTCCAGGAGCTCAAGGTCGCCGAGGAGCAGACCAGGGAGAACGACGCCGTCACGCTCTACATGTGCGTCAACTACGGCGGCCGGGCGGAGATCGCGGACGCCATGGCGGCCATCGCGGCCGATGTCGCGGCCGGCCGGCTGGACCCGAAGAAGGTCAACGAGAAGACCATCGCCAAGTACCTGTACCACCCGGACATGCCGGACGTGGACCTCTTCCTGCGCCCGAGCGGCGAGCAGCGGACGTCCAACTTCCTGCTCTGGCAGTCGGCGTACGCGGAGTTCGTGTTCCAGGACGTGCTCTGGCCGGACTTCGACCGCCGGGACCTCTGGCGGGCCTGCGAGCAGTACGCGCGGCGCGACCGCCGCTTCGGCGGGGCGATCCCCAACGAGGTCGCCCCCGGCGAGGCCGCGGAGGTCCCCGCGCAGCGCTGAGCCGCCGTCGGGCGCGCTCCGCGTCCCGGCGCCGGGA
>NZ_JBHWUI010000024.1:0-69104 GCF_042737525.1 Kitasatospora sp. NPDC059973
GTTCATCCGTTGCCCGGGCCGCCGGTTTCAAACAGTGTTTGAAACCGGCCTGGGTCGCGCTATTGTCATGATCAGTAAATCGCACACGGCTCGGAGGGGGGTGGTGACGATGGACATCGTTCTGTTCAACGTGACCACGGCGGCACTGATGGTGCTGATGTTCAAGGGCGGTCTCGCCCTGGTCGGCCAGCACACGCTGACCGCGCGGCGGATCCCCTGGGCGGCGGTCGCGCTGACCGCGATCGCGCTCGGTGGCGTCGCCCTCCAGCTCTGCTGGTCGGGGGCGATGGGAGCGTTCGACGCCGACCCGGCGAAGTCCGGCTGGTGGCGCGTGGTCACCTCGGTCTTCCTGCAGAACGGCGGCATCGGCGGCGCGGCCTGGAACATCGCCACCCTCGCCGTCGTCGCGGCCTTCGCCGACTGGTTCTGGGGCGCGCCGCTGACGCTCGGCCTGTTCGCCGCGGGCATCCTGCTGCCCGAGCAGATCGACAAGCTGTGGGGCCAGACCTCGCACAGCACCGACCCGCGCAACTTCGCCGGCAGCTCGGGCGCCACCTACTTCCTCGGCGCGACGCTGGCCGCGGCCCTGCTGCTGTACGGCGGGGCCGACCAGCGCCTCGGCCGGGCCGGGAGCGAGGGCGACCGGGCCGCGGCCGGCAAGGCCGTCCGCATCGACCGGCTGCTCGCCCTCGGTGTGCCCGCGCTCGGGCTGGCGATGTGGTTCGCCCAGGAGAACGGCCACGGGCTGGTCTCCGCCTACGGCTTCGTCCTGGGGGCGCTCGCCTGGGCCGCGTTCCGCACGGTGCTCCACCCGGACCGCGACCTGCGGCAGGCGCCGCGCAGGACCGTCGGCGCGCTGACCGGCCTCGTCGGCCGCCGGGCCGGGAACGCGGGTTAGCCGCCGACGCCGCCCCCGCGCGCCGGGCCACCGTGACCACGAGCGAGAGGGCATGTCGGAAGACCTGCGCCGGGACGTGTCGTAGCTCGTCGACCAGCAGGTGGACAGGATCCTCGAAGCGACCGACCGTGACGTGACCCGGACGGTCGGCCTGACCGGCCCGCCCGGCGTCACCATGTCCTACTCCAGCGCCGCCTAGAACGTCCTCGGCCGGATCGTCGACGTGGTCACCGGCGGAAGGTGGGACGAGGTGCTCAGGGAACTGCTCCGCACCCCGCTCTTCGGCGTCCGCGCCACCGCCCGGTCGGGGCGGGGCGCGGAGCACCTCCCCGCGGACGAGCAGTCCGGGACCCGGGCCGAACTTTCGGTTATCCCGGCGCCCCCCGCCGGTCTCCTGTTCAGTGCGGCCGGTTCCCTCGGCTCGCACGGCACCGTGCCGTCGGCCGAAGAGGAGGAGGGAGCGCCCCGTGAGAGGCCGCACCGTCGGCGGCGCCGACCGGGCGTCCCGTTGTCCGCCGCCCAGGCCTGACCGAACCCGCCCCGCACCCGCTCGTCCAAGCGCCGTCCCGGCGCGCTCACCCGGAGAGACCCGCCGATGTCCGCTGCCGTTCGTTCGTTCTCCCCTGGTTGGGCACTGGCGTCCTGCGTGCCCGCGCTGCTGGTCGCCGGGCTCGTCGGGCTCGTCGCGTGCGGCCCCTCCGCGCAGGCCGGGCCGGCGGTGGCGTCCGGCACCTCGGGCACCTCGGGCGCAGCCGGAAAATCCGGGATGTTCGGGATGTCCGGGATGGACCACGGAGCGATGACCGCCGGGACCGCCGCGATGCCGGGGGTGCCCGGGACGCCCGCGACCGCACGGGGCCTCGCCGCCGAACAGGACGGCTACCGCCTGGACCTCAGCAGCGCCGAGCTGCCCGCCGGCCGGGCGACGGCCTGCTCGTTCACCATCACCGGCCCGGACGGCGGGCCGGTCACCGACTTCGCCGAGCACCAGAGCAAGAAGCTGCACTTCTACGCGATCCGCTCCGACCTCACCGGCTTCCAGCACCTGCACCCGACGATGGCCGCCGACGGCACCTGGACCGCCGACCTGTCCGCCCTCGCCCCCGGCGACTGGCGGCTGTACACGTCGTTCCTGCCGAACACCGGCCCGCGCGCCGGTGAACTCGTGCTCAGCCGCACCGTGACCGTGCCCGGCGTGGCCACGGCGGTGCCGTTGCCCGCTCCGGCGGGCAGCACCACCGTGGACGGCTACACCGTCGACCTCCGGAGCGAGCCGATGGCCGGTGCGCACCGGCTGACCGCCACCATCAGCCGGGACGGCCAACCGGTCACCGACCTCCAGCCGTACCTGGACAGCTACGCCCACCTCACCGCCTTCCACCAGGGCGACCGGGCGCTGGCCCACCTCCACCCGACGGACCGGGTCGACGGCGAGCACGGCGGTCCGACGCTGACCTTCATGGCCCTGCTCGGGGCGCCCGGGAACTGGCGGGTCTTCCTGCAGTTCCAGACCGCCGGGCACCTGCACACCGCGGAGCTGACGCTGAACGTCGCCGAGCCCGAGGAGTAGCAGGCCGCTGCCCCGCAGCCACGGGCTGGAGGCCCGAACGGGCGGCCGCGGACGGGGCGCCCCGCTCGCACGTCTGTCGGGTCCCTCGCCCCGGCCCGGTCGACGGAGCGTCCGTGCGGGGCGGCTCCGGTGGTTGGGCCGATCGGATGGCGGTTCGTCCGCGCTGCGCCGCCGCGCGAGTGGTGCTGGCTACGGTGAGCGCATGCGACGAGGTGTGCGGATGTGGCCGGTGGTTCTGGGGGTGTGCGCGGCGCTGCTGGCGCCGGGGCCGGTGTCCGCGACACCCGCGACGCCCGCGCCGACCGGCGGTTCGGCGCCGGCGGGGCCGGACTGCGAGCGCCTGGCCTGTGTGGCGCTGACCTTCGACGACGGCCCCTCCGCGGCGACGGCGGAGCTGCTCGACGATCTGGCCGCCGCCCGGGTGAAGGCGACGTTCTTCGCCGTCGGGGATCAAGTGCGCTGGTGGCCCGACCGGTTGAGGCGTGAGGCGGCGGAGGGCCATGTGATCGGCAACCACAGCATGACCCATCCGCGCCTCGGGGCGTCGACGCCGGCGCAGGTGCGCGCCGAACTGGCGGGCGGCGAGCAGGCGATCGCCGAAGTCCTCGGTGAGCGGCCGGAGTTGGTGCGACCACCGTACGGCTCCTTCAGTGCCGAGGTCCGCCGGTTCGGGCACCCGCTGGTGCTGTGGGACATCGACACGCGGGACTGGGACCACCACGATCCGGCGCAGGTCCTCGCCCGGGTCGAGGCCGGTGTGCGACCGGGGTCGGTCATCCTGATGCACGACACCGAGAACCAGCGCGAGACGCTCGCCGTGGTACCCGAGCTCGTCCGCCAGCTGCGCGGGGCCGGCTACACCCTGGTCACCGTGCCCGAACTCTTCGCCCCGGCCACGCTCGTGCCCGGCGGCGACTACCGCGACCGGGCCTCCGCCGTCCGCCCCGTCGAGCACCCGCAGCCCTGGGACACCGCACCGGCGAGCAAGGAGCAGGACTCCGCCGACGCGGTCGCCGGCACCCTCGTCTGGCAGCACCCCACCGGCGCGCCGGACGGCGCGGCCGACGCGGAGACCGTGGAGAGCGGCCTGCGCCCCGGCGAGTGCCGCACCCTCGTGTCGCCCGGTCCACCCGCGTACGCCGTGCGCAATCTCACCGGTCACGACATCGAGCTGCACGACCGGCCGGACTGCACCCGTCGGACCGGGACCGTCACCCCAGGCGAGGAGATCGTCGGCGAGCTGTACAGCGTCCGGGTCCTCTGAGCCCGATGGCCCACGACTCCTTCTCCCGGCGGCTGTTGGCGATCGCGACCGGCCGGTGGGCGGCCACCGCCGGGCCCGCCGCCCCGGCGCCACCGGGCCGTCCTTCGCGCTCCGGAGGTCCAGCCCGGCGCCGGGGCGCGGCCGTGCTGACCGCCCTGGCCACCGCGGCCTGCGTGGTCTGTCCGGCCGCCGCCCGCGCCGACGGCGGGCCCGCGCGGGAGCGCCTCCTGCAGCGGCAATTCACCTCGGCCGCCCGGGAGTTCGGCGTCCCGGTCGGAGTACTCCTGGCACTCGCCTACCAGGAGAGCCGCTGGGAGTCCCACCAGGGCAGGCCGAGTACCACCGGGAACCACGGCGTGCTGGGGCTGACCGACGTCGACGTCGCCGCCGTCAACGCCGCCAACGCCGTCAACGCCGCCAACGCCGCCAACGCCGCCAACGCCGCCAACGCCGACCACCCGGCCCGGCGCGGCGCGGCGGGCGCCGCGAAACCCCGGGTCACGGACTCCCCGGCGCTCCACACGCTCCGTGCGGCGGCCGCCCTGATCCACCGCCCGGCCGAGGAGCTGAAGCGGGACACGCTGCAGAACCTCCGCGGCGGCGCGGCCCTGTTGGCGGGATACCGGAACGCGCTGCCGGGACCGGTCCGCGACGGCACCGGCGGCTGGTACGAAGCGGTGACGCGCTTCGGGCGCGGGGCGGGTGAGGACGAGCCGGGCCGTCGGTTCGCGGACCGGGTCTTCGAGACCCTGCGCGTGGGCGCGGAGCGGACCACCTCCGAGGGGGCGCGGGTGAGGCTCGCCGCCGAACCGGACCTCGTGCCGCCCGCCACTCGGCCGCACCGGCCCGCCGAGCAGTCTTCGGCGCGGCCTTCGCGCCGGGCCGACGGGCCGGTCGCCGAGTGCCCGGACGAGCTCGGCTGCGACTTCGTGCCCGCCGCGTACGCCCTGGCCGACCCCGCGGACCCGACGTCATGGGGGAACTACAACCCGGCCGACCGCCCCGCCGACGGCTTGCGGATCCGCACCCTCGTGCTGCACGACACCGAGGGCGGCTTCGACGGGGCGATCGAGTACTTCCAGGACCCCCGGGCCCAGGCCAGCGCGCACTACCTCGTCCGTGCCTCCGACGGCCACGTCACCCAGTTGGTGGCCACGCACGACATCGCCTGGCACTCCGGCAACAAGAGCGTCAACATGCACAGCATCGGGATCGAGCACGAAGGCTTCGCGCTCCCCACCGACCGGCCCACCTGGTACTCCGAGCAGTTGTACCGGTCCTCCGCGGAGCTGGTGCGCCACCTCGCGGCCCGGTTCGCCGTGCCGCTGGACCGCGAGCACGTCATCGGCCACGACGAAGTCCCGGCGCCGACCCAGGCGGCGGTGTCCGACATGCACTGGGACCCGGGCCCGTACTGGGACTGGGAGCACTACTTCGCACTGCTGGGGGCGCCGCCCGGGCCGGCCGACGGTCCGCCGCGGCCGGGTGACACGGTGGCCGTCGTCGCGCCGCTCGTGGCGACCGGACCGCTGCCGCCGCAGGCCCGGGAGCTGCAGGCGCGCAACGCCGTCCTGCTGCGCACCGGGCCGGCCGCCGACGCGCCGCTCGTCAACGACGGGTCCACCAGGCCCGACGACTGGAGCGACACCGCCGTCACCGGCGCCCGCTACGTGGTGGCCGGGCGCGAGGGCGACTGGACGGCGATCTGGTACGACGGGCAGAAGTGCTGGTTCCCCGATCCCGCGGGCCTGAGCACCCGCCGCGTGGGAGCGGCCGGCCGGACGCTGCTCACCCCGCGCCCCGGACCGGCCTCGGTCCCGGTGTACGGCCGCGCCTATCCGGAGGCCTCCGCCTACGCCGACCACCCGGCCGTCGACCCGCCGCCGGTGGTCGCCCTGCGGGCCACCCTCCCGGCGGGCCAGGTGTACGTCGCGGCGGACGAGTCACCCCGGCCGGCCGACTTCTTCCAGCAGCGGACGATCCGTACCGACACGCCCGACAGCCGGATCCTGGTGGTCGGCCGCGACACCTACTACGCGATCCGCTTCGACCACCGGCTCGCCTTCGTGCGGTCGAGCGACGTGCGCGTCGTCCCGCCCACGGCGGAGTCCGGGTGACGGCCGCCGGTCAGGCAGTCGGGCCGGTGAACCGGTACCCGGCGTCGACGAGCCGGGGCAGGTAAGGCCGGACGGCGGCGACGGTCTGCGAGCGGCCGGCCGGCCCGCCCCGGGCGGGCAGGAACTCGGGGGTGAGGCAGCCGTCGTGGTTGAGGACGATCGAACCGGTCCGAGCCTCGGCGAGCACCCGGTCCACGATGACGTCGGCGCCGGGGTTCGACCAGTCCTCCGGGTCCACCGACCAGGAGACCGGCCGCAGTCCGAGGTCCACCGACAAACGGCCATGGAGCCCGGGGTGAAGTGGCCGCCGGCGGCCCGGAACAGCGTCGGCCGTCGGCCGTCGGCCGGTGACGCCGACGACGAGCTCGGTGGTGCGCTCGATCATCCGCCCGGATCTGCGGCTCGGACAGATCGTCGAGGCGGGGATGGGACAAGGTGTGGTTGCCCAGGACGTGGCCCTCCTCGGCGACTCGGCGGGCCAGACGGGGGTACTTCTCGACATTGGCGCCGATCATGAAGAAGGTCGCGGTGGAGCCGTACTGCCGTAGGACGGTGAGGAGTTCGGCCGTGGGGTAGGGGCCGGGGCCGTCGTCGAAGGTCAGCGCCATGGCCATCGGTCCGGCGTCCACGCACTCCTGCGGCCCGGAGGGGGCGCCCGTGGCCTCGTCCGTGCCCTCGCCCGGGGCCCCGCCTGTGGTCGCGGTCTCCGCGCCGGGCGCCCGGGGCGGACGCGGCCCCGCCGCGCCGACGGTGGCGCCCGCGCCGCAGGCTGTGGCGAACGCCAGGGCGGCGGCCGCAGGGCGGCGGCCCTGAGCAGGGGGCGTCGTGCGAGCTGTCCGCGGTGAACCGTCCTGGCCGCAGTATCGGCGTCGGCGCCCCGGCGCCGGGCCGCACGACCACCCGGGCGGCGCTTGCGCGGTGAACGGCGGGGCAGGGCGCCCGGATCCACGCCGCACGCGTGGCCGGGCGCCCCGGAGGGGCCTACTGCCACGGGTCGGTGAACGACCGCCCGGGTACCGGCTTGGCGATGAGCGCCACCGCGATGAAGAAGTTCACCTGGCCGATCGCGAACATCAGGGTGGCGAGCGCCCGGGCGTCGTAGTGCTCGGTCGCCCGGCCGTACAGCTCGTCGGAGACCCGCTCGCCGTGGACGGACGGCTGGAGCACCGCCTCCACCAGCGCCAGCGCGGCCCGCTCCGCACCGGTGAAGTACGGCGAGTCCGCCCAGGACGCCACCGAGGTGATGCGCTCCTCGGACTCCCCGGCCTTGCGCAGGAAGCCGGTGTGCAGCACGGTCAGGTAGGTGCTGCCGACGATCTGGCCGGCCCGCAGCTGGACCAGGCTGATGGTGGAGCGCGGCACCGAACCGTTGCCGGTGGCCCTGAACAGCGCGGCCGACACCTCCGCCAGCTCGGGCACGAGCTGCGCCGGGTCCTCGGTCATCCGCGGCGCCATCGGGACCTCTGCCGTGATCGATCGCGTTTCCATAAGTGCCTCCTCGGGGCTTTCACACGGTCACTGCTGCTTCGACGGACGGCGGCGGGAAGATGTGACAGCGGCCGGACGCCAAGTTCGCCGGAGCCGTCCGGCTCCCGGGCGGCGTTGCCAGGCGCTGCTGCCTCTTCCCGCGACCGGACAGCGGATCCTCCGGTGAACGCTCCCCTCAGGTGGGACAATTCGGCCGATCTACCCGGTGAGGGGCCAGACGATGACCTGGTCGAGCTCGAGGTCGCGGAGGACGGCGTCGTCCAGCCTGACGCCGGTGGCGTCGGTCAGCCCATGAGGCGGGGCGCCGGTGAGGACCAGACCCAGTCGTGCGCCGGTCAGGTCTGCCGCCCGGAGGTCGGCTCCGGTCAGATCGCAGCCCGCCAGGGAGACCCCGCGAAGGGAGGCGCCGCGCAGGTCGGCCCCGCGAAGGTCGCACAGCTTGAAGCTGCAGCCGTCCAGGGTGGCTTGGCGCAGATCGGCCCCACGGAACGAGCACCGCGTGAACCGCAACTGCCGCAACGAGACCGATGCGAGGTCACCGTCGTCGAAGGAGACCCGTTGGAGAGCCGCGTACCGACGGTGCGACGCGAGGTCTTCCTTTGTCGTCACCACTCTGTCCATGGCGGACATCGTGTCAGCCCTGGAACGCGACTGTCGTCGGCAGTCGCGGGCCCCGGCGGTGCCGACCGGGCCAGAAGGACGCGCGCGGGTCTGACAGGGGAGTCCGGTGCTGTTCCGGGTCGACGGGACCCTCCGATGAACTCGACGGGGTGCGGCTCCCGTTGGTACCGGTGAGGGCCCGGCGGGTGGGCGCCGGGTGGGCTGTGGCCCGGGTGGACCGGTGCGCCGACGAGGCCCGGTCCCGACCAGTCAGGAGCAGACGCATGAACAAGATCAAGGCCGCGGTCGTGGCCGCCGCCGCCCTCGCCGGAGTCGGGCTGGGCGCGGCTCCCGCGTCGGCGGGTGACATCGGTGTCCCCGGGCACTGCAGCGACCGGCAGTTCGGCGGCACCTACCTGTGCGGCGGCGCCTACGGCGACGGCGTGACGTACTTCGGTTTCCGGGACGGCACCAGTGAGATCTTCGTGATCGGGACCGACCACGCCGTGTGGACGCGCTGGACGACCAACAGCTCCGGCAAGCTGAGCTCCTGGACCTCCCTGGGCGGCTCCTTCACGAGCAAGGTCGAGATCACCCGGCAGACCCTCGGCGGCGCCTTCACCATCACCGCGCGCGGCGACGACAACCGCCTGTGGTCCCGCGACCGTGACCAGAACGGGAAGTGGAACGGCTGGCACAACTAGGATCGGCCGGTACCGGCACGTCCTGATCGTGGTGGGGGAGGCCCGGAGAGCCGGTTCACGGCCGCTCCGGGCCTCCCCTTCGTGCGTCAGTTGCCGGTGCGGACGCGGTCGGTGCTCGCGGTCCGGGTCGTCGGAGACCCAAGGACCAGGACGTGACGGAAATGTGTTCGCGTGTGAGGGGTGGTGTCGCGATACGATCCCCCGGCCGACCACCGCGCAGCCGCGTCGGGGTCGTCCGTATCCAGATTCTGAGGTGACCGTTGAAGATCCGTCGTTCGCTCGCTACCGCCGTCCTCCTCGCCACGGCCGCCGCGCCCGTCGCCCTGGGCAGCACTCCGGCGTTCGCCGACAGCACCCCGACGGGGCAGGAGCAGACGGACCCGGCGGGGGCGAAGACGGACGACGAGAACCGGGCGGCGATCGAGAAGCTGCTCGTCTACCCGAACAGCTACCTGCTGACGGCGCCGAGCGGCTACCTGCGCGAGCACGCGGCGGCGGCCCTCGCGGGCACCCCCGAGGACCGGGCGCGCTTCCTCGCGTCGGAGGTGGACCGCATCCGCCGGGACGACGCGCGGATCGCGATCCTGCGGATCATGAGCGCCGGCGGTCCGGTCGTGAAGAAGGCCGCCAACGCCGTGCTCGACCTGGACGACATCGAGGTGTTCCGCGCCTTCCTGAACCAGGGCCAGTACGAGGCCCGGGCCGAGGACGAGAAGCGTGCCGAGGTGCAGCGGATCCTCGACGACCCGAAGAGCGGGCCGGGTGTGCGCGAGGGCGCCCGGAAGGCGCTCGCGGGGACGGCCGCGGATGTCGAGCAGTTCCTCACGGTAGGCCTCAAGAAGGCCGGTGAGGACGACGACCGGGTCCTGCTCGGCCAGATCATGGCCGTCGGTGGCCCGGCGGTGCGGGCCGCCGCCGGCGCCGCGCTCGACGGCACCATCGACGACGTCCGTGCCTTCCTCAAGGTCGGCCAGTTCGTCGCCCGGGCCGAGGACGAGAACCGCGCCGAGGTCCGGCGGATCCTCGCCGACGCGGGTACCGGCCGTCACGTCCGGGAGGCGGCCGAGAGGGCGCTCGCCGGCAGCGCGGCGGACATCGAGCGCTTCCTGAAGGCGCAGCTGGAGCCGCTGCGGGAGAGCGACGACCGGATCCGCGTCTCCCAGCTCGTCGAGACCGGGACGCCCGAGGTCCGGAAGGCCGGCCTCGCCGCGCTCGAAGGCACCGCCGCGGACGTCCGGGCCTTCCTGGCCGAGGGCCGGTTCACGGCTCATGCCAAGGACGAGGCCGCCGCGAAGGCCGCCGCCGAGGCTGCCGCGAAGCCCGCCGCCGGGGCGGTGCAGAGCACGTCCGGCACCACCCAGCCGGTCCCCGCGGTGGCTCCCGCCGCGGTCACCTCCGGTACGACGGCCGCGACGGCCACGACGGCCACCTCGGTCGCCGCCCCCACCGCGGCCGTCCGGGGCACCGGTACCGGCACGCTGGCCGCCACCGGCTCGACCGCTCCGCTCGGGGAGCTCACCGCCGCCGCCGGCGCGGCCGTCCTCCTGGGCGCCGGCGCGGTCGTCGCCTCGCGCCGCCGCTCGCAGGCCTGAACCACGCCCTCGCCGACCGGTGCGCCGCCCGCACCGGTCGGCGAGGTGGTTCCCGGGCCCCGGCCAGGCCGGCCGCACCGGCTGCGCGGACCTACCCCTGGGCGGTGGGGCGGACGACGATGTCGCCCACATCGACCCCGTCCGGCTGCTCGATGGCGAAGGCGATGGCGCGGGCCACCGCGTCCGGCGGGAGGGCGATCTCCACCAGCTTGTCGATCTGGGGCTTCACCGACGGGTCCATGTGCTCCGCGAAGTCCGTGCGGACGGCGCCGGGCGAGACGACGGTGACGCGCAGGCTGTCGCCGGCCTCCTGGCGCAGGCCCTCCGAGACGGTCCGTACGGCGTTCTTCGTCGCCGCGTACACCGACTGGAGCGGCACGATGCGCAGGCCGGCGGTGGAGACGGTGTTGACGAAGTGTCCGGAGCCCTGCTCCCGGAAGACCGGCAGGGCCGCGGCGATCCCGTACAGGACGCCCTTGAGGTTGACGTCGATCATCTGCTCCCAGTCCTCGACGCGCAGGTCGTCCAGGCGGGAGATCAGCCCGACCCCGGCGTTGCCGACGAGGACGTCGAGCCTGCCGTACCGGTCGCGGGCCAGCTGGACGAGGCCGGTGAGGTCGCCCTGCCGCGTCACGTCCGTGCGGATCCAGGCGGCCTCGCCGCCGGCCTGTTCGATACGGGCGGCCAGGGCCTCCAGGCGCTCTGTGCGCCGTGCCCCGAGGACGACCTTCGCGCCGCGCGCGGCCAGCAGGAGTGCGGTCGCCTCGCCGATGCCGCTGCCGGCGCCGGTGATCGCCACGACCTTGCCTTCGATTCCCGACATACGGGACCGTCCTTCCGGAACAGGGGAGTAGGGGGCGGGGGCAGGCCGGGCCGTGCCCTAGAGTTGAAAGTGGAGGGTCCGCCACTTCGCCCAGACTAAGCGGAGGGCCCTCCACTTAGCAACGGAGGAGGGAGAGGCCGCCGATGACCCGAGCTTCAGGGCGCCCGCTGAGGGCCGACGCGCAGCGGAACCGGGACAGGATCCTGGCCACCGCGGTGCGCGTGTTCACCGAGGAGGGGCTCGACGCGACCTTCGAGCGGATCGCCGCCGAGGCGGGTGTCGGAACCGGCACCCTGTACCGCAACTTCCCGACCAGGGAGGCGCTGGTCGAGGCGGCGTACCGCAACGAGGTGGCCCGGCTCTGCGACGCCGTCCCCGGACTCCTCGCGACCATGCCGCCCGCCGAGGCCCTGCGGGCGTGGACCCGCCGCTTCATCGACTACGCCACCGCCAAGTTCGGCATGGCCGACGCCCTGCGGGCGGTCGTCGCTTCGGGCAGCGACCCCTATGCCGACAGCCGCGAGATGATCCAGGGCGCCCTCGCCGCCCTGATGGACGCCGGTAACGCGGCCGGAACGATCCGGTCCGACATCAGCGCGAGCGACGTGTTCGCCGCGCTCGCCGGCATCGCCCTCACCTCGGCCGGGCCGGACCAGCGCGAGCAGGCCGAACGCCTCCTCGACCTCACCCTGGACGGACTGACGGCGGCCCCGACCCGGCTGTCCGGCGACTGACGACGGCCTCCCGGGCGGTACCGGGTCGGGTGCGGAACCGCAACGGGAACAACCCGACCAGGCCGGACCCGTTCGTCGCCGACAACCCCGGCCGGCAGGTCGCCTTCCTCTTCCCGACAGCTGGAACTTCGCGTTCCGTAGCGGCTGGTGCCGCTCGGGGCGCCGGCGGGCACCACCTCTCCACAACGACGTGCGTGACCCGGGGTGCGCGGTGCCGTGCGCCCCCGGCACAGGGGAGCGGCGGACAGCGCGGCGGTGCCGCCTACAGGCGGACCGGCAGGGCGACGAGGCCGCGCACCAGCCGGGAGTGGCGCCAGGAGAGTCGGTCGGGCGGGACGGCCAGCCGCAGGGTCGGGAATCGCTCCAGGAGGACCCGCAGGACGACCTCGATCTCGGCGTGGGCGAGCGGTGCCCCGACGCAGCGGTGGATCCCGTGCCCGAAGGCCAGGTGGCCGGCCGCGTCGGGCCGGTCGAGGTCGAGCCGGTCGGGGTCGGCGAACCGCGCGGGGTCGCGGTTGGCCGCGCCGGGGCAGACGAACGCCGGGGAGCCGGCGGGGACTTCGCGGTCGCCCAGGCGCACCGCCTCGGGAGCCCAGCGCCAGGTCGCGATGCTCACCGGCGCGTCGTAGCGCAGCAGTTCGTCGACCGCGGCCGGGATGCGGTGCGGGTCGGCCACGAGGCGCCGCAGGTCGTCCGGGTGCCGGAGCAGCGCGAGGACGGCGTTGCCGATCGCCGCGGTGGTGGTCTCGTGCCCGGCCACCAGCAGCAGCACGGCCAGCGACAGCAGCTCCTCCTCGCCGAGGCGGTCGGCGTCGCTGTCGCGGACCGCGATCAGCTCGGAGAGCAGCGAACCGTCCGGCCCGGACCGCTTGGTGGCGATCAGCTCCGCCAGGTAGTCGGCCAGCGCGTGCGAGGCCGAGTCGATCCGCTCGTGGTCGCCGGTCGCGAACAGGTCGGTGGACCAGCCGCGGACGGCCGGGCGGTCCTCCGGCGGGACGCCCAGGAGTTGGCAGATGACGGTGACCGGGAGGGGCCCGGCGAGGTCCTCGACGAGGTCGACCTCGCTACCGGGCGCCCAGCGGTCGACGAGTTCTTCGGCGAGTGAGCGGACGTACGGGCGGAGTCCGTCGACCACGGCGGTGGTGAACGCCCTGGTGACCAGGCGGCGTAGCCGGGTGTGCTCCGGGGGATCGGTGGCGAGCATGGTGCGGGCGACGGCCGGGTGCAGGGACCGCTTGGACGGCTTGTCGGCGAAGTACGCGCCGGTGTCCTTCGACAGCGGGGCGGTGAGGGCCTGGCGGGCCGCGTGGTAGCCGGTGACGACGGTCGCGGTGCCGGGGCCGCCGCCCTCCATCGGGACGCGCAGGACCGGGGCGGCCTCGCGCAGGGCGGCGTAGGCGGGGTAGCGGTCGCGGTAGAACGCCGGGTCGGCGAAGGGGGAGGCCATGTCGGTCCCTGGGCTGTGTCGAGCGGGCCGCCGCCGGGCGGCGGCGACGGAGCGGACGGTGTCGGAGCGGACGGCGACGGAGCGGACGGTGTCGGAGGTGGCGCACTGCTGGGCTACCGGTCGTGGCCGGGCGGCCACGGCTCGGATGCTACCCGCGCGGGCGCCGCCGCCGGTCGGCCGCCGGTCGGGACGGCCCGGACGCGGGGCCCCGTGGAATGCACAGCCGTCGGACCGGTCTCGTAGAGTGGCGGAAGCGGCGGGGGCCGTGCGACACGGGGGATTGCGAGGCGCCTTGAACGCTGTGGGGACGCGGATCGCCGACCGGTACCGGTTGGAGGTACTGCTCGGGCGCGGCGGGATGGGCGAGGTCTGGCGGGCCCACGATCCCCGGCTGGACCGCGGGGTCGCGATCAAGTTCCTCGCCCCGCAGCCGGCGGCCGGCGCGGTGGCCGCGCAGCGGTTCCATCGCGAGGCGCAGGTCACCGCGCGGTTCCAGCACCCGGGCATCACCCAGATCTTCGACAGCGGCGAACAGGGCGGCCGGCTCTACCTGGTGATGGAGCTGCTCCGGGGCCGCGACCTCGGCGAGGTCCTGCACGGGCGGCCGTCGGGGCTGCCCGTCGACGAGGCGGTGGAGCTGACCGCGCAACTCGCGGGCGCCCTGTCCTACGCGCACCGGCTGGGCATCGTCCACCGGGACATCAAACCCGCCAACCTCGTGCTGCTCCCCGACGGCACGCTCAAGGTGTGCGACTTCGGACTCGCCGGGTACGTCCGGGCCGACTCGGGTCTCACCCGGGAGGGCAGCGTGATGGGCACGCCCGAGTACATGGCCCCCGAGCAGTGGCGCAGTCCCCGGGTCGACGGACGGGCCGATCTCTACGCGCTGGGCTGTGTGCTCTTCGCGCTGCTCACCGGACGGCCGCCGTTCCCGGCGCGCGGCGGCCTCTGGACCCTGATGGTCCAGCACCTCCAGACCCCGGCCCCGCGTCTCGCCCCGCTGCGGCCGGAGGTCCCCGACGAGCTCGACGAGCTGGTCGCGGAGCTGCTCGCCAAGGATCCGGCGGACCGCCCGGCCGACGCGGGAGCCGTCGTGGCGCGGCTCCGGGCGGTCGGCCGCCGCCCGTCCGCGCCGGAGCCGCGGACGCCCGCCGTTCCGGCCACTGTTCCCACCGCAGTACCCACCGCCGTTCCCGCCGTGGTGCACTCCGCCGGTCTCGGGCTGGAGCTGCACCGCAACGAGTTCCTCGCCCCGGGTGCCACCGAGGCGCACACGATCCTGACGGTGACCGGCCCGAGCGGGGCCGCCGACCGTGCGGCGGCCGGCGCGCCCCGCGCGCTCGTCCTCCTGGTCGGACTGTCGCCGGAGCTGCCCGAGGCGGACTTCCGGGCGGTCGGGGCGGCGGTCGCGGCCGTCATCGACGGCCTGGACGAGGACGCCTCCTTCGCCGTCGTCGCGGGGTCGGCGTACGCGCGGATGCTCTACCCCGACACCCAGCGGCTGGTCCGGGCGACCGCGGCCGCCAAGGCGGGGGCGCGGGCGGCGCTGGCCGGGCTGGAGCCGGTCGGCGCGGCGGCGTTCGGCCGCTGGATCCGGCTGGCCGACCGCCTGTTCGCCGGCCACGCCGACGCGGCGCGCACCGCGATCCTGCTGACCGACCTGGAGGCGGCGGCCGAGAGCGCCGACGACCTGGCCGCCGCCCTCGCCTCCTGCGCGGGCCGCTTCCCGTGCCACGCCCGGGGCATCGGCGAGCGGTGGTCGGTGGCCCAGGTCCGGTCCGTCACCTCCGCGTTGGGCGGCACCCTCGACATCGTGCCCGCCCCCGCGTCGCCCACGGGGAGACCGGGCCTCCACCGGGAGCTGGCCTCCCTGGTGGACCGGACCCGCCGGGCCGGGCTGCGCGACCTCGCCCTGCGGATCACCACGTACGACGACGGCGGGGTGCGTTACCTCAAGCAGGTCTCCCCGCAGTTCGAGGACCTGTCGGAGCGCGGGCAGCCCGTCGGCCCCGGGGTCACCGAGTACCCCGTCGACATCGCCGACGACGAGTCGCTCGACTTCCACCTCTGTGTCGGACTACGGCCCGGGCGGGAGGGGGAGGAGGTCGTCGCGGCCGAGCTGGAGATCGTCCAGCTCCCCCCGACGGGTGACGGCCGGACCCTCGTCCGGGCCCGGATGCCGGTCCACCGGGTCGGTGATCCCGCCCGGCCGGCGGCCGAACCGGTCGCGGTGGACCGGGAGGCGCTCCTGCGCGCCATCGGGGAGGGGCTCCGGGCCGACGGCCGTTCGCGGCCGGCCGAGGGCTGATCAGCGGGCCCGGGCGGCGCGACCCGGCGGCCGCCACGGGTCAGCCGGCCTCGGCCGGGAGCCGGCCCGCCGCGACCGCCTCGACCAGCGCCCGGTGGTCCCGCTCGTTCCGGTCCGCGTACGCCTCCGCGAACTCCACCAGGGCCCGGTCGAAGGCGTCCCGCTTCCCCAGGTAGGCGGCGATGGCGATGCGGTCGCCCGACCGGGCGTGCGCCCGGGCCAGCGTGGCGCCGCACAGTTCGCCGAAGGCCCGCATGCCGCGCGGCACCATCCGCTCGGCCACGACGATGCCCTTCCAGTCGCGGAGCTGACGGATGTAGAAGTCCCGCCGCCTGCCGTCGATGCCCTCGACCCGCTCCCAGCCCAGGAAGATGTCGCTGGTGGCCTGCATCAGCCGCTGGCCGGAGACCACCCGCTCGCCCTGGTTGTCGTACCGGCTCGCGCCGACGTACGGCGCCAGCACCGATTCGCCGGCCTCCTTGGCCTGGAGGAACAGCGGGTCCTCGCCGTCCCGGCCGAGCAGCAGGAAGATCCAGCACCGGGTGCCGACGCTGCCGACACCGACGACCTTGCGGGCCGCGTCCACCAGCCGGAACGCCGAGAGCAGGGTGCGCCGGTCGGCGGGCATGGTGCTCGCGTACCGCCGCACCAGGCCGTGGAACAGCTCCATCAGCGCGGTCCGCTCCACCTCCGGCAGGAGGTCGGCGATCGGGACGAGCAGCGGCGGGTCGGCGGCGATCCGGACCAGGCCGTCCGTCACCTCGGTGAGCTTGCCGAAGGCCTGGAGGCTGTCGCGGGTGCGGGCCTTCGACATCGCCTCGTCGAGCCCCCGGCGGGCCCGTTTGGAGACCCGGCCCACCGCCAGCTCCCGCAGCCGCTGCGAGTCCAGCTGGGCGTACCAGACATCCAGGTTGCGCATCCCCGCGAACCGCCGCATCGCCTCCCGGTACGAGCGGACCGCCGTGGCGACGATGTCGGCGCGCTCCGCCCCGTCGAAGCCGTTCGCCCGGCCCGCGATCACCAGGCTCGACGCCAGCCGTTTCACGTCCCACTCCCACGGGCCGGGCAGCGTCTCGTCGAAGTCGTTGATGTCGAAGACCAGCCGCCGCTCCGGCGAGGCGAGCAGCCGGAAGTTCAGCATGTGGGCGTCGCCGCAGAGCTGGACCCGGATGCCCGAGTCGGGGGTGCCCGCGAGGTCGGACGCCATGACCGCGGCCGCGCCCCGGTAGAAACGGAACGGGGACTCGGCCATCCGGGCGTACCGGATCGGCACCAGCTCCGGCACGCGCAGTGCCGACTGGGCCGCCAGGATCGTCAGCGGGTCGGGCCGCTCCGGGCCCGGCCGGTACTCGGCGTGGGCGGAACGCGGTGTCGACCGGCGTGCCGCACGGCCGGCCGCCGCCCGCTCCTCGGGGGTCGCGCGCCGCACGGGACGCGCCTGGTCCTGGCCCATCCGGTCCTCCTGTCCGACCGCGGCCGCGCTCCCGGCCGCCCACCTGCGGAGGAGCGCCGGCCTGCCCCCCGGGGGGAGGGAGGCAGGCGTCGGCGGCCCTGCTCCGATCATGGCCGCCCCGGGCCGATCCGGCTCGCGGTGAGCCGGCTCGGGCCGAGCGTGGCAGGCCGCGACCCCGCCGGCCGGGGGTCAGAGGCGGACGATGACGAGCGCCGTGTCGTCGGTCGCGCCGCCGGGCGGGAGCAGCTCGGTGAGGACGAGGTCGGCGAGGGCGTCGGGATCGAGCCGGCGGTGGCGGACGAGCGCGTCGGCGAGCCGGTTCAGGCCGGTGTCGATGTCCTCGCGCCGCCGTTCGACGAGGCCGTCGGTGTAGAGGACGAGCGTGTCGCCGTGGGTGAAGCCGGCGACGGCCTGGGGCCGGGCCTGGTGCTCGGGGCGGGCGCCGAGCGGCGGGTCGGTGGCCCGGTCGAGGAACTCGACGGTGCCCTCGCCGTGCAGCAGGACGGGCGGCGGGTGGCCCGCGCTGCTGTAGGTGACGGTGTGGGCGTCGCAGTCGATGAAGGCCGTGGCGACGGTGGTGGATTCGGCGCCGTCGACGAAGCGGGCGTAGAGGCCCAGGACCTCCAGCGCCTGGGCGGGCCCGACGGCGACCCGGGAGGCCGCGCTGAGGGCGCTGCGCAGCTGGCCCATGACGCCCGCCGCGGTGAGGCCGTGGCCCACCACGTCGCCGACGGCGACCGCCACGCGGTTGCCCGGCAGCTCGACGAGGTCGTACCAGTCGCCGCACACGTTCAGCGCCCCGACGGCGGGCCGGTAGCGGACCGCGGCGAGGTGGTGCTCAAGCGGCCGGGGGCCCGGGAGCATGGCCTCCTGGAGCGCGAGCGCGACCTCCCGTTCGCGGTCGTGGGCCTCGCGCAGGCGCTCGTTGACCTCCTGGAGTTCGCGTGCGCGGGTGTAGAGCTCCGCCTCCAGGACACGGGCGCGGTTGCCCTCGGGCAGACCGTGGGCCCGGATGAGTTCGGTGATCTCCTCCACCCGGTGGACGAGCAGCACCACTTCGCCGCCCGGGGTCAGGACGGGAGCGTTGACCGGGCTCCAGTAGCGCTCCTCCCACTCGCCGGCGCTGCCGGCGGACTGGACGTCGTAGCGCTGGAGGGCCATGGTGTCGCGTTCGCCGGTCGCCAGGACCCGCTGCAGGGAGACCCCGAGGTTGCGGCTGCCGGTGGCGTCCGGATCGTTCGGATTGTCGGGGAAGACGTCGAAGAGGTACCGGCCGACGAGCTGCTCGCGGGTACGGCCGGACATCCGTACGAAGTCCTCGTTGACGTCGACGTACACCAGGTCCGGGGTGAGGAGGGCGACCATGCCGGGCAGGGCCTGGAACACCGCGCGGTAGTCGACGGCCGGGAGGCTCATGGCTCCGCACGGGGGCCGGGTGCGGAGCCATCAGCTTCCCGGCCCACCCGTCCGAGGAGGGCTCCGACGGACCCGCCGCGGCCGTGGCAGCCCGTGACGGGCCGGCTCCGCCGGTCGAGTTCCTGGTCCATCGCATGCCTCCGACAGCTGTGGCACTCCCCCTGCCACCATCAGTGATTCGGGCGCGCCACGCCAGCCGGGCCGGGCGGCCCCTATGGCGGCCGCCCGCCGTCGGGGCAACGCTGGAAGGGAAGGCCGGGCGGGGAACCGCCCGGCACCCACGCCCGACGGGGGTGACCAGGTCGCTGACGACCACGGAGCGTGACCCCTGGCACCGAGGAGTCGATGTGGACCAGAACCCCGGACCTGACGCCGCCCAGCGGGTGGATCCGGCCCTCGTCGCCCGGCGGATCGATGACCGCCGTCGACAGCTCGGGCTGACCGAGGAGGCGCTGGCCCGGCAGACCGCGATGGCGACCCGCTACCTCCGGCACCTGATGGAGGCCGGCCCCGCCTTCGACCCGGCCGCCTTCGTCAGGATCGCCGCCGTGCTGCGGACCACCTACGGCGAGCTGCTGTCCGGCCGCGCCGACGCCCCGCCGGGGCAGGGCGGCGCCGGCGCGCGCCCGCTGCTCCTGCACCTGACCGAACCCGAGTGCTGGGACCGCGTCGGCACCCACGGCATCGGCCGGATCGGCCTGCCCACCCGGCCGGCGCCGGCGGTCTTCCCGGTCAACTACACCGTGGACGCCCGCACGATCGTCTACCACACGTCCGCGCACGGCACTTCGGCCCCGCCCGACGGCTCGCCCGTCTCGTTCCAGGTGGACCACATCGACGAGAGCCTCAGCCGGGGCTGGAGCGTGCTGATCCTCGGCCGGGCCCAGTACGTCGAGGACCCCGACGAGATCGCCCGGCTCAAGGAACTGCCGGGGAGCACCCCCTGGGCCGGCGGCGGCCGCGACCTGTGGGTGCGCATCCGCCCGGACGAGACCAACGGCCGCCGGATCACCTCCGGGTAGGGCCGCCACGCCGCTGCGCCCGAGGCGCGGGTCGGGGGAGGAGCGGTGACGGCCGGGGCGGGCGGTGGCCGGGACAAGGGTGGCGACAATCCCCCGGAAGTACAGAGAAAGCGAACCCCCACATGGATCTCGGCGTGCGCTGGAAGCTGCACGGTGACGGGCGTACGCCCGCACCGGGAGCGGTCGTCGCTCCGGACGAACGACTCTCCTGGCCCCGGACGGCGGGGCCCGGCGCCCAGCACGTGGTGGCCATGTTCGGCGCGAGCTTCGTGGCGCCGGCGAATGCATGACGAGCCGGAGCGGATGCTACGCCGCCGGTGATCGGTGTCAAGCACGGTCGGCAAGGCAGGGCGGACGAGGTCGCGCTTCGTCGCTCGATCGAGTCCGCCGCACCGCACTACCGCCCGTCGGATCGCTCGACCGCCTACGCCGCCCGGGCGGGAATGATCTCGTACCACGTGTGACTGCCGCAGGTACTGGTCACTGCCGCAGTGTCGGGTCCTGAACAGGTGTCAACTCGGGCTGGTTCTGGATGTGCTCCGTTGCCGAGGTTGCCTGTCACTTGGGTAGATGATCTGGCAGCGCACCCGCTGTCGCCGCCGAGGAGTAGGGGCGCGGTCCTCTCCCGCGGCACTGTCCGTCGCAGGGATCGACTCGGGGACCGGCAGGACGTCCCCGATGAAGGCGGCCGATCTCGGCAAGAACGGCCGCGTGGTCTCTTGAGGGCCGCCCGTGCAAGGTTGGCTGGACAGGCCAGGGCGGTCAGGGTTTTGCCAGGGCGGTTCGCAGTGCGTCGAGGGCGGCGGTGCGGAAAGCGGTCATTGAAGGTGCTTTGCCGTCGAGCAAGGCATCAGCAAGGTGGTACATGCCTGGTTCGAGCCGCAGCTCGCACGCGACGCCGGCCTCGCTCAGGCGTCGGGCGTAGTCGACGTCTTCGTCGTGGAACAGGTCGAGGTCGCCCACGCCGATCCACGCGGGCGGCAGCCCGTCGAGGTCCCTGCGCCTCGCCGCCGCGATATAGGGGCGATCGTCGCGGTCCTGTGGCGGGTGGCCGAGGTAGGAGGTCCAGGCGAAGCGGTTGGAGTCCGGGGTCCACATGTGGATGGCGCTGCTGGGAGGGTCGACACGTAGAGCCGTGCGGTCGTCGAGCATGGGGTAGATGAGGAGTTGGAACCGGACCGGCACTCCTGAATCATGGGCGCGCTGGACGACGGCGGCGGCGAGTCCGCCTCCGGCGCTTTCGCCGCCGACGGCGATGCGGGTGGGGTCGATGCCGAGGGTGGCGGCACTGGCGTGAAGCCAGCGGAGCGCACCGAAGCAGTCGTCCAGAGCTGCGGGGTACGGATTCTCGGGTGCGAGGCGGTAGTCGACGCTGACGACCAGAGCGCCGAGTTCGTCGGCGACGCGGCTGCACCAGGTGTTCTCCTGCCGAGCGGCACCCATGACGGTTCCTCCGCCGTGGATCCAGAGCAGTGCTGCGCGCGGCGCTTGGCCTGATGCCTGGTAGGTGAGCACCTCGACGGAGGGGTCGTCGGTCGTGGCCGGCAGTGTGCGCCGCTCGACGCGGACGCCGGGCCTCAATGCGGCGCCCGCCAAGGGCACGACGCGGCGGGCGACGGCCAGAGTGACCGGGTTGCCGAAGTTCAGCGGGAGGAGGAGCGCTGGGTGCCGTAGCTCGCGGGGGACTGCCGCCAGGGCGCGGCGACGTGCGCTGATCGCCGCGGCGGCGCCGAGGGTCGCTGCGGCGCCCAGTCCGCTGAGAACGCGTCGGAGTGTCATGTACTGATCACCTTTCGTTCGGGGTGGTCACGGTTCCCGGCTTCCAGGGACGGTGCCTCGCCGGCCGGCCGCGGTTTCCAGGTCGGGCAGTGGCTGCCGCAGATCTCGTGGGCCTGGTTGCCGGGAAGGCCAGACATCCGCAGCAGATCCTCGGTGACCTGGTCGACTGCTTTCGGCGTCGTCGCGTTCGGGGTTGTCGTGCAGGAGTCGGCCCGGGGCAGGGCGCCGCGCCCGCGACGAGGGCGTCCGCTTGACACGACCACCGTATCGGTAACACTGTATCCATTATCAGTCCCTGATGGCACGCCGGGATCCCGCAGCACGCTGATCGCCCGTCCGGTCGACCGGCGATGCGCCCGCGGCAACCTGATCGAGCCCGACCCATCCACGAACAGTCTCGTGACGACCTGCGCGCCATCGGGCCGTCGCTCTTGACACCCCCGCCCGCCACGACGCCGACACCCGGGAATCACCTCATGATCCTCACCATCACCCTCGCCTGCATCGTCCTGATCTTCGGAGCAAGCGGAGTGCTCAACGCACTCGCATTGCCGAAGGCGCGCGAGCTGGCCGCCGAGACCGGCTTCTCCGTCGCCGCCTACCGCCGCATCGGCGTACTGCAACTGGCAGGAGTCGCCGGCGTGGCGCTCGGCCCAGCCGTGCCGTCGCTCGGCGCCCTCGCGGGGGTCGGGCTTCTCATGCTGCTCGCCGGAGCCGTGGTCGTACACCTGCGCAACGGCGACCCGTTTGCCAAACTCGTGCCCGCCGCCGTGTGCGTGGTGCTTGTCGCCTCATACCTTGCGGCCTTGTTCGCCTGAAACGCCACGGATCGGGTCCGCACCTCCACGGATGGGCAGCTCCGGGCGGTTCTGCCCTGAAGGCCGCCGACGAGGGCTTCGGGTCGCCATGTCCCGCAGGGCGGATCCAGGGCCGGTCAACAGGCATCCGAATACACCACTGGACCAGAACCAGATAAACGGATATGTTGTAGCCAATATTAGAGTGGCAGGAACCGCAGCCACCTGGGCTCGATGGCGCTCAAGCCGCGACCGTACGGTCCGCCCGACTTCACCGCGCCCCTTCCTCCACAGTGCCGACTCCCACGGGGTAGACGATGCCCGTCCTGATCGTGATAGCGATCTACGCTGTCCGGATCGCGCGCGCTCCCTTGGACGCGCGCCTGAAGAAGCGCCACGTCGGGCCCCTGTCGGTCACGACCGGAGCGGTCATGCTCTACCTGGCCTGGGACTGGCTCAGGCCCGAGGGCCTCAGCGCGGTCTATTTCGTCGGCGAGTTCGCCGGCGTCCTGTCCGCCTACCTGATGTCCTGCACCCTGGTGCTGGCCACCCGCCTGATGTGGTTGGAGCAGTGGTTCGGCGGCCTGGACCGCATGTACCGCCAGCACAAGCGGTACGCCGTATGGTCCATGCTCCTGCTCACCCCCCACCTGCTCCTCCACTTCTTCTCCGGGTTCGACGGGAGCCAGTACGGCTACGCCCACCAGACGGCGTCGGTAGGGATGGGCCATCTCCTCGGCGCCGTCTCCGCCATCGGCCTGCTGCTGCTCGTCCTCATCTCACTCGGCCAGGTCGGCCGCATCCTCCGACTGCCCTACCAGCGCTGGCTGTTCCTGCACCGCCTCACCGGCCTGCTGCTCCTGTCGGCACTGGTGCACGGCTGGTTCCTCGACCTCGTCATCAACGGATCCACGCCCCTCCTGGCGATCTACGTCACCGTGGCCGCCATCGGCATGACCGCCTACGCCTACGACGAATTGGTGCTACGGCGCAGGGAGCCCCGGGCTGACTACACCATCCACCGCGTCGAGCGGCCGACACCCGACATCCTCGACCTCACCCTCACGCCCACCGGCAAGACGGCGCTTCCCGTGACCGGAGGCCAGTTCGTCTACCTGCGCGTCGGCGGCTGGCACGAACACCCCTTCAGCGTCGCAGGAACGCAGGCCGACGGCTCGGTACGCCTCACCATCCGTGCCCTGGGCCGCGGCACACGCGCCCTCTACACGGACGTGAGCGAAGGACACCCCGCAACCCTCAAGGGTCCTTACGGCATGTTCGACCACACCCTGGGCGGACCCCGGCAGATATGGATCGCGGGGGGCATCGGTATCGCGCCGTTCCTCGGCTGGCTCACCCACCCCGGTGCGGCGCCGGCCCAAACCGACCTCTTCTACTGCGCCCCCACCGCCGAAGACGCCCCGTTCCTCCCGGAACTCACCGCAGCGGCAGCACACCGCCCCGAGTTCCGGCTCCACCCGACGTTCAGCCGCAGCCACGGCCGTCTGACCGCCGAAAGAATCCAGGCCGAGGCCGGACCGATCACCCCCGACACGCACGTCTTCCTCTGCGGCCCCGCCTCAATGATCGAAAACCTCACCCGCGCCCTCCACCGCCAGGGCGTCCCCCGCCGGCACCTCCACGCCGAGCACTTCGCCTTCCGCTGACGAACCGCCGACCCCGCGGGTCACGACAGCTGTGGGCCTGACCATCCGGCGACCGGTTGCCCCCGGACGCCTGTGCGCCGGCCGAGACGACTCCGTAGGCGGGCGGCTCAGGTTCACGTCGTCCTGGCTGGTCAGGCGTCGTCGCGCAGGTGGGCAAGCCCGCCGAGAAGGAGTTCGAGTCCGAAGGAGGACTCGTCCTCGATCGGAACGGGCATCGACCCGGCGACGGTGACCGTTGCCGGGAACAAGGCTGGATCGACGCTCTGAAAGACGGCGGACAGTTGTGCGCCGTCGAGTTGCCCGCCGCCGCCATGACCGTTGACCTGTATGGCGAATCCGAGGACGTAGCGGGCGAGGGTGGCAAAAGCGTGCGCGGCCAGTCGCGGCGGGAAGCCGCTGTCGAGCAGCGCCGCGACACAGTGCTCCCGCAGCGCCATGGCGTTCGGCCCCAGGGGTATCTCGTCGACCAACGCCCTGATCGCCATGGAGGCGCCGGTCTGCCCGGGCTCCGATGCGCTGTGGGACCGGGCGGGTCGATGTCTTCCGGGCCATGTCCGACGTTGATCCGTCCCGCTGCCTGCGCGGCCAGTACGCGGGCTACCTCGGTGTCCCCGGGGTCAAGCCCGACCCGACGACCGAGACCTACGTCGAGCTCGCCCTGGGAGTGGACGACTGGCGCTGGAGCGGGGTGCCGTTCTTCGTCCGGGCGGGCAAGGCGCAGGGCGCGCGGGCCACCGAGGTGCGGGTGGTCTTCGAGCGCCCGCCGCGGCTGGTCTTCCTGGACCGGCCCGAGCACCCCGTCCCGAACGAGCTGGTCCTGCGGATCGACCCGGGCCTGCGGCTGCGGATGCTCTCCAAGAAGGCGTCCGGGCACTCGGCCGAGCCGGTGCACCTGGGCCTGTCCTTCGCCACCGAACTCGGCAAGCCCCGCGAGCCGTACGAGCGGGACCGCTCAGCTGCGGCGCCTGTCCGACGTCCGCGCCGACACCTGACGGCGCCGCCCAGGCCCGGGCACGCTTCCGAGCCCTCGCCAGCGGCTGAGCCGGGCACGCGGTCCTCTTCGACACGAGCGGCTGGGACTCAACACCCCTGCCACGCAGCCGGTGCTGTCAGTCCTGCGCCGTCGGCCGCGGGCCGGCGGCCAGCCCCGCAGGACGGCCCGTGTGGGCTCGGGGCAGGAACAGTGCCAGAAGCACACCCAGTGCAGTTGGGGCCATCAAGGTGTAGAAGGTCCACCGAACCGGCATGCCGGAGGCGATGATCCAGCCGAGCAGCAGAGGCCCCAGGACACTGCCCAGGCGGGAGATGGCGAAGTACGACCCCACCGCCGAGGCGCGGACCGGCGCGGGGAACCAGGTGCCGACAAAGGCGTTCACGATTGCTGCGGTTCCCGTACCGCCGACGCCGGCCAGGGCCACCGCCGCGTAGACGGCCAGCGAGGGCGGGGCGGAACTGAGGACCCCCAGCGCGATCACTCCTACCCCGAGACCTGCGAGCAGGACGGGGCGAGGCCCGAGGCGGTCGGCGAACAGCGACATGGTGACGCTGCCGACAACGGCGCCTGCCGACATCGTCGCGAGGAAGGCCAGGGAGGAGGTGACGCCGTACCCGGCGAGCACCATGATCTGCGGCAGCCAGGTGTTGAGCCCGTAGATGAACACCTGCACGGCGATCCCCACCGCGCCGAAGATCATGAGGTTCGCGAACAGCGGCCGCCGGACCAGGGACCGCGGACCCGCCGGGCGCCGGCTCTCCGCCTCCAGCTGGTAGTCGCTGCCCCGCGGCGCCGGAACGGGGAGGCCGAAGCGGCGCGCCACCTCCTCGGCTTCCCTGAGGCGCCCCTTGGCCACAAGGAAGTCCACCGACTCGGGGAGCGTCACGGCCGCGATCGGCATGAGGAGCAGCGGCAGACCCGCGACCGCGTACATCGGGCGGAACCCCCACTCCGGCATGACGGCCATTCCGAGCACGGCCGATGCGATCGCGCCCACGGCGAAGCCCGCGTTGCCGACCGCGTTGAACAGGTATCGGCGGGAGGGGGGCGCGAACTCGACCGCCAGGGCGATGCAGACGGGCATCACGCCGCCGAGCCCGAGGCCGCCCAGGAAGCGGAGTGCGCCGAAGACCCCGCTCGTCGGCGCGGCGGCGCAGGCGAGCATGCACGCGGAGAACCACGTGGTGCACAGGATCAGCATGCGCTTGCGCCCCAGCAGGTCCGTCGCGACACCCCCCACGAGCGCCCCGAGCAGCAGGCCGACCAGGCCGAGGCTCGCGATCAGCCCGACATCCGCCTCGCCGAGGCCCCACGACCGGTACTTCAGCAGTGCGGGAACGGTCGCGCCGAAGACTGTGACGTCGTACCCGTCGAAGAAGATGATCAGACAGCAGAAGGCTGGCACGAAGGCTCTGAGCCCCGCGCCGAGTTCGAGTCGCGACCGTGTCACTGCCGTTCTCCTCATCCAGTGGGCGTGGTGTCGCAAGGAGCGGACGGAGACGACGCGCACCGGACGGGCGTGGTCGTTCCCGCGCAATGCCGCCAGGCATCCCGCCGGGCCGCCGAGGCGCGCTGCCCCGGAGGCTGGGGCCGGGGCCTGGCCTGCGGATTCTGCTGGCCCCTGCCTTGCGCCGAGGGCATCGCGCAGACTTCCACCGGCGCCCTGCCGGCGTCCAGGTCGAAAACCGCGCGCAGGGCATAGGCAGGACCAATACGTGCTGGTCAGCACTTGGATTGCCGCATGGGGAAGCGCCGGCGCCCACAGGTCGGCGCAGCTCGGGTCGAGGCGACGGGGCGGTGGCGCCGGGGCCGCCGCACTCTCCCTGCCTGGAGCTGGCGGCGGCCGGGCGGCGCGAGGCCTCACCGCGGCGCGATGCGGGGTCCGCGCCCCGCGAATCGGCGCCGCCGGCACCCTGGCGGCCCATGAGCCGCGGCGGCCGGGGGAGCTCTCGACTGTTCGCAGACCCCTCTGCGCCAGTCGCCCTCCCGACGCGCGCTTGCCCCACCCGCAATAAACGGCTACGGTGTATCCAAAAGACATTGGTTACATCGTAGCCATTATTGGCGCTGGGGACCACTCCACGGTCCCGGCCGGCGCCCGCGACAGATGCGACCCGGCTGCCGCCGGACCCTCATCGACATACGCATCCGCGGGGCCCGACCCGCAGCGCCCCGATACCCCAGTGCAGCGCGGCAGTTGGCCGCGCTGCCCGAGAAAGTCCCCGAGGTCGATCACCATGACAGACCACCGCGACATCGACGTCCTCATCGCCGGCGCCGGCCCGACCGGCTCCACTCTGGCGGCCGACCTGGTCCGCCGGGGCGTGCGCGTCCGCGTCATCAACAAGGCCCCGCACGCATTCGAGGGGTCGCGCGCCAAGGGAGTCCAGCCGCGCACCCAGGAGGTGCTCGAGGACTTCGGCGTTCTCCACGAGGCGCTCGCGGAGGGCGGTCCCTACCCGCTGGCCGGGATCCACCTCGGGCCGATGACCGCCCCGTGGCGGATGCAGCAGCGGAGCAAGCCGACACCCGACGTCCCGTACCCGAACATCCTCCTCCTGCCGCAGCACCGCACGGATGCCATCCTGCACCGGCTCCTCGAGCGTCATGGGGTGGATATCGAGTACGGGGTGGGCCTGGAGAGCTTCGAGCAGGACGCCACCGGAGTGACCTCCACCCTGTCCACTGGCCAGCAGGTGCGCAGCAAGTACCTGGTGGGCGCGGACGGCGGCGCGAGCACTGTCCGGATAGAGACCGGCCTGGACTTCGCAGGCGAGACCGACGACTCGGACAAGACGCTCATCATCGACTGCACCATCGACGGGCTCTCGCGCGACCGTTGGCACATGTGGCCGCGGGCGCAGGCCGGGGCGTGCCCGTTGCCGCACTCCGACCAGTTCCAGGTGATGGTCCGGCTGACGCCGGGCGACGTGCCCGACCTCGACCACGGCGCCCTGACGGACCGGTTCTACTCGCTCACCGGCCTCAAGCTGCGGGACATCACCTGGACGTCGGTGTTCCGGCCGAACGTCCGCCTGGTGGAGCACTACCGGCTCGGCCGGGTGTTCCTGGCGGGCGACGCGGCGCACGTGCACACTCCCGCGGGCGCCCAGGGCCTGAACACGGGTGTGCAGGACGCCTACAACCTGGGATGGAAGCTCGGCCAGGTGCTCGCCGGCGCGCCGGAGTCCCTGCTCGACAGTTACGAGGCCGAACGGCTTCCCATCGCCGCCGCGGTCCTCGGCAAGTCCAGCGAGCTCTACAAGAGCCTCAGCAACCACAAGGTCGGCGGCCTGAAGCGCGGCGACGAGGAGCGGCAGCTCAGGCTCACCTACCGCGGCGGCCCGCTGGCCCCCGCCGGCACCCCCGCCACCAAGACCCTGCACGCGGGCGACCGGGCGCCGGACGCACCGTGCACAGCGCCCGGGACCAGCCGCCTGTTCGAGGCTCTGCAGGGCCCGCATTTCACCGTCCTGGCCTTCGGCCCGGCTGCGGCGAAGGCCCTGCCCGACCTGGCGTGGCCGACCGCGGGCGCGGAGCTGCGCCGCCATGCCGTGCGCAGCGGCCGCGGGATCGACGAGGGCTACCTCTCCGACACCGGCGGCGAGCTGGCCGGCATCTACGGGGTCGAGGGCGACGCCCTGGTCCTGATCCGGCCCGACGGGTACATCGCCAGCGTCATCACCAGCGACTGGGCCGACTCGTTCGCCACCGCGATCGAGGGCATCACCCCGCGGTGACCATGAGCGTTCTCGAGGAGCGAGGACGGCGGGCTCCGGCGGCGGCCGGGAGAAAGCCCGCGACCGCCGTCGGCGGGGGCAGGGCGCACTGCTGCCCGGCCCCCGCCGATGGCGGTACGGACGCGTTCCGCCTGCGTGGCGAGACGCCCTCGGGGCCTATTGCACCCGGGCAACATTACGGATACGTTGTATTCATAAATCTGTTCATCGGCGCCGCCGGGAACCAGGCCCCCTCCTGCGGGTCCCCGCTGCGTCGGCCCCGAGAGCCTCGGCGGTGCGGCCGGATGATGCCCGGCCGACACGCAAGGCTCCGTCCAGCCGGGCCCGGGCGCCGGCCGGTCCGTCGGTGAGCAGGTTTCGGGCGCTCGCGCGCCACAGCCCCGCCCACCGCCGGCGCCCCGCCGGAGCCGGTGCACCCCTGGCCAGGCGCACGGTTCAACGCTCCGACCGGGTCGTGCCGCTGGGGGCCCGCCCAAGGCGCGCGGGGCGAACCCCTAGCCCCAGGCGAGCCGCTGCGAGCCGAGGGCGCCAACTCAAAGAGGAGTAATCAGGGATGTCATCACAGCAAGGGATCGCCGAGGGTCGGGCCCTGGTCGTGACCCACAGCTTCTTCGGCAGCCGCGTTGAGACCGAGGAGACGACGTCGACGCTGTCGGGCGAGTCCCAGGCCGCACTGCGCCAGTTCTCGCTGGAGCGCGCGATGGGCTACGGCGTCGACTACGCCGACGCCGTCGAGCTGCGCGCGCGCGTGGTGGACGGGCAGGACTGGTGCGCGGCCGCAACCGAGCTCGCCCAGACGTGCCTGGGCCACGCCGACCGGGCGGTCGGCGCGGCAGGCCGAATCACGACCGTCGCCTACCTGCGGCGCGCGTCGGCACTCATGCGCATGAGCCAGATGATGATGCTGTCCGACACCGCCGACCGTCGGGCGATCTTCGAGCGGGCCGCCGAACTCTACGCCCAGGCCGCGGAACTGGCCGGCGACCGCGAGCGGGTGGCGATCCGGACCGAACTGGGAACCCTGGCCGGATGGCTTGTCCCCGCCCGCGGCGGGTCGATCGGCTCGGCCGTCGTCGTCGGCGGCGTCGAAGGCTGGGCCATGGACTTCGACAGCATCGGCGAAGCCCTCGCCGCGCGCGGCGTCGACACCCTGATGCTCGACGCGCCCGGGCAGGGCGAGACGCGGCTGACGCACCGGCACTACCTCACCCCCCAGTGGCGCATCGCGTACCGGCGTGCCGTCGACTACCTGGAGGACCGGACGCCGGACAGGCCGATCGGTGTGGTCGGCAACAGCATGGGCGGCAGCTTCGCCATGGCAGTCGCCGCCGAGGACAACCGCATCGCCGCGTGTGTCGACAACGGCGGCATCCACGCGCCCTGGCTCGTGCCGCCCACCATGGGCACCTTCTTCTCCAAAATGGTGGCCGCCTGCGGCACGGTCGATGCGGACCTGGCGGCGACGGCCTGGGCGACCGTCACCCCGCTCGCCGACGGCCCCAACGCCGGCTACCCGCTGCTGGTGGTCCAGGGCGGGGCGGACCCGATGGTGTCCACGCCCCTGGCGGAGCTGCTTCTCCAGGGCGCCCCGACCGAGGACAAGCAGATGGTCGTCTTCTCCGATGGCAACCACTGCGTCTACAACCACAAGCACGACCGCGACATGCTCATCGCGGACTGGATGCGAGAGCGCCTCGCCGGCCGCGGCACTCGGCACGAGACGGCGAACTGACAAGGAAGAGGCGCACCACCCATGACAATCATCGACGCACAGATCCACCTCTGGGCCGGCCCCATCGCACCGCCCCATCACTGGCGGGCTCCCTACACGATCGCGTCCGCCCTGCGCGACATGGACCAGGCCGGCGTGGACCGCGCGGTCAACTGCCCGGCCATCTGGGACCTGGAGGCGAACGACTACGCGGTGCAGGCGGCACTCGCACATCCCGACCGCTTCGCGACCATGGGCTGGTTCCCGCTCGACGGCACCGCGGATGCCTCCGTCGTCGATGCGTGGCTGGACAAACCGGGAATGCTCGGGCTCCGGTTCATGCTGGCGGCACCCGAGATGGCCGACCGGATCGCCTCCGGAGGCCTCGACTGGCTGTGGGCTGCCGCGGACCGTCGCCAGATCGCCGTGGCCCTCATGGTGCTTCCCCCGTATCTGCCGGCGGTCGCGGACATCGCCGCCAGGTTCCCGCGGATGCGCCTGATGATCGACCACCTGGCCACCAATCCGTTCGAGAAGCTGCCGGACGCGGCCGCACACCTCGACGCCCTGCTCGCCCTGGCACGGCACTCCAACATCGCCGTGAAGGCGACCGGCGTACCGGGCATGGCCACCGACGGGTACCCGTTCGCGAGCACCCACGACGTGCTGCGGCAGGTCTTCGACGCCTTCGGCGCCGAGCGGATGTTCTGGGGCACCGACATCACGCGTCTTCCCTGCTCGTGGCGGGAGTCGGTGACGATGTTCACCGAGGAGCTGCCGTGGCTGCGCGGCCGCGACCTCGACCTGGTCATGGGCGAAGCCGTGGCCGACTGGATCGGCTGGCGCTGACCGCCCCGCCGAGCGGGCACCCTTCCCGCCCCAGCTGCCCCCGGAGCCGGCAACGCCTCCGGGGGCAGCTGCACCTTCACCTCTGGCCGAAGGGCGGCCGAAACGGCCGAGGCCGCCAGCCGCCGTCACCCCGGGGAGGGTCAGCCTCCGGCACGCTCGCCAGTCGGCGCGGCCGCCGCGAGCCGGGCCCGCTCAAGCCCGTCGAGCAACAGGTCCAGGCCGAAGCGGAACTCCTCGTCGAGTGGCACGGATGTCAGCTCCTCGGCCGCGCCCGTCGTCGCCGGGTACACCTGCGGGTCGAGGGAGTTGTAGTAGTCCCGCAGGTGTGTCTGCTCCTCGGGGCGCGGCGCGGCAGGACCGTGCTGCTGTATGGCGAACCCGATCACGTAGTGGCCGATCGCCGTGAACGCGCGGGCCGCCAGGGCCACGGGGAATCCGTGGTGCATGAACAGCGTGATGAGGCTTTCCCTCGCGCGCAGCCCGTTGGGGCCGACCGGGACCTGAGCCGCGAGCAGCGAGATCGCGTGGGGGTGCCGGCGCAGGGTGTCGTAGAAGGCCTCCGCGGCGACGGTGACAGCCGCCCGCCAGTCAAGGCCGGCGAGGTCCTCGGCCGGGACGCGGACCTCGCCCAGGATCCTGTCGGTGACCAGGGCCAGAAGCTCGTCCTTGCCGTTGAAGTGCCGGTAGAGCGTGGCGGTGCCCGAGTTCAGTTCGTCGGCCAGCATCCGCAGGGTCAGGGCCTGGATGCCGACCTCGTCGATGAGCTTGAGGGCAGTGTCCACCATCCGGCCGGCATCCATCGGGGGACGCCCGCGCTTGTACTCGGGAGGCGGGGTCCGGCTCGCCCACCACGCGGGACTTCCCGGAACGGGCTGGACCTCCGAAGCCATGAGGCGGCCACCCTTTCGGTCACGAACAGGAAGTTTCGGCATTATCGTATCCGTTTTCGACGGCGGCACGGGAAGCGCTGACCGCCATTGCCCCCGACGACCCGCCGCCGGCGGCCTCCGCATCGGAGCGACAGGCGCCGCGGCCGAGCGCCGGGGCCTGCTCACCGGCCGCTGCAGGCGCCCGCTCTCCAGCCCCGGCCGACGGGCTTCGCGCGGCGCGGCCACGCCGGGGGCGGCACTCCGCTATGAGGTAGTGCGATGGTGAACGACACAGGTCGCACCGGCCTTCGGATGGGCCCCCGCGTATGGGTCATGCCCTCGATCGTTGTCACCCTGGTCATGGCGGCACTGGCCGCGATGTACCTGGGCGGGATGGTCAGCTCGCCGGACAACATCAAGAACTTGAGCGCCCGGCCCGGCTCCCGCAGGCCGGCCGCGGCACTCCTCCACCCGTGGCGGGGCACCGCGCTCCGGTGGTCAGTGCAGGGTTTGGGCGCGGTGCTGAGCCAGGACGTCGAGTCCGAAGTCGGACACCGGGTCGCGCCAGACCGAGTGGGCGTGGTTCGCCTGCCGCTGCGTGTTGTCGTACTCGACGAGGATGCGCGGACCGTGGATCCGGTAGTAGTGCGCCTGCCCCGGCTCGAGGCTGCCCGCCCAGCCGAAATGCACCGCGTCCAGGGCGCCGTCGACGGCGAAGTGGGCGTCGTACGCGGCAGCGAGGTCGCCCGGGGCGCGGCCCGTGTAGCGGGACAGCAGGCGCCGCAGGCCGCGCCGCTGGTCCTCGGTCAGGTCGCGGGCGCTGATGCCCCGCGGGGGAAACGTGATCGCCACCCGCGTGTGGTCCTCGTCGGTGTATCCGCTCGCGTCCTCGGCGCGGCGGTCGATCGCATCGACCAGCCGTGCGAGGGCAGGGTCATCGAACCGGCCGCGCCACAGATCCTGCATGTGAATCATGGTGTCGCCGTCGCCGACCTGCGGCCGGTTGCCCGACACGATGTCCGACACCGCCGACTGGTGCAGAAGGGCCGCGGAGAGCTGCTTTCGTGTGAGTGCCGCAGCCAGCGCCCGCGCCTCGGCCTCGATTCCGCCGAGGGGAAGGAGGGAGCCGCCCAGCAGGGCGGTCCTTGCGGGGTCGGCCCCGATGAAGCACGGCGTCGTCGAAACGAGCCGGCCTGCCGCGACGAGGTTGTTGAGGGAGATGTGGTGACCCCCGAACCGCCAAGCCCACACAGGGCCACCTGGTCGCCCGAACACCCTCAGCCAGTACAGGCCCGGATCGCGTCCGCGTTCGCGGCCCCAGTCCGTCCGCCAGCCCTCCACCTGGTCGAGGACGTTCTCCAGGCCGAGCACGGTGGCGACGGTGGCGTACCCGGCCTCCGACAGTCCGGTCGCCACCAGTTGCATGGCGAGCCTCTGCTGCGCCGGGCCCTGCGCGCTCAGGGCGAGGCCGCCGTGGTCGGTCGGGGTGTAGAACCACCTGAGCCTCTCGGCCTCGGCATCGGGGTTGAGCGGGGAGTCGTCCAGAGCGAGGCGCAGCTGGTCGGGGTTCAGCGCGCCGAGCCAGGTCGTAGCCGCGGCGGCCATCGCTGATGCCGCGCTCCTCCTCCCCGGAGCGGCGGACGGCTTCGGGCCGTCCTCGTGCTCGGCGCTCACCCGAGCTCACCCCCGTCCTCGGAGACGTCGAGCATGACCTTGATGGCGCCGTCCCGGCGTTCGGCGTACGTGTCGAAGGCCTCGCTGACGTCCTTCAGCGCGAAGTGGTGCGTGACCAGTTCCTCGGTCCGCAGGCGTCCGCGGGCCGCGAGGGCGATGGCGCGGGCCAGCGACCCGGCGCCCTCGCCGCGCACGGTGTCGATCGAGATGCCGTTCATCACGGCGTGGTTGAGGTCGGCGCGGACCGGCTCCTCGAAGAATCCGACCAGGACGACCCTGCCGGACCGCTTGGCCATGCGCAGCGCGTCGTCGACTGCGCTGGGAGCACCGGAGCACTCCAGGACGACGTCGGCGCCGACTCCTCGGGTCGCTTCTCGCACCGCGGTCACGGCGTCCTGGCGCCGGGAGTTGACCACCAGGTCCGCGCCGAACCGAGCGCCCACCGCCAGCCGGGCCTCGCGTGTGCCGACGAGGGCGACGCTGCGGGCTCCGAGTTCACTCGCGACCTGGGTGGCGAGCAGCCCGATCGGACCCGGCCCGACGATGGCGACGTCGGCGCCGACCAGCAGGGAGTCGAGGGTGTCGTAGGCGTGCATGACGGTGCCGACGGTCGACAGGACGACGGCCGCGTCGAAGCCCACGGAATCGGGGAGGCGGTGGAGGGTGGAGACGTGGTTGAGCGCGTACTCGGCGAATCCGCCGTTCACCGTCATGCCCTGCGCCCGGTGCCCTGTGTGACGCCGGCCGTAGTTCAGGCAGTCGGTGTAGCGGCCCGAAAGGCAGTTGGTGCACCGCATGCAGCCGCGGTGCGCCTCCGTGACGACGCGGTCCCCGACCCGGAGTTCGTCGACGGTCTCGCCCACGGCGACGACGACCCCCGCGTACTCGTGCCCGGGCACAAAAGTGCCGGGCTGCGGCCCGCCGTCGGGGAAGAAGCGCCGGCTGCGGATCTTGAGGTCGGTGCCGCACAGGGACGCGCGCCGCACATGGACCAGGACGTCCTCCGGCCCCGGCCGGGGCAGGGGAAGCGTGGTCGTTGCGATGGTGCCCGGCTCGCCCAGCACAACCGCCTGCATGGTCTCCGGCAACGGCATTCCAGTCTCCCCACGAACGGGCCGACGCGGCGCGACGGATCGGGGAGGCGCTGTACGCGCCCCGGAAACATCCTTGCCACATTCACGCCGCCCGCTCCCCGAACGTTCTATAGGAGTTCCCTATGGGCGGCGGCAGGAAGTCCTATTTGCAAATCACCGACCCGTCCTGAAAGTGTCATGCGAACAATTGCACCGCCTCTCTTTCAGGCACCCGCCGCACCGAGGAGCGACACCGTGGACCTGGGAATTTCAGGAAAGACAGCACTCGTCCTAGGAGGTGGCGGGGGAATCGGCGGCGCCGTGGCCCGGGCCCTCGCGGGGGAGAGCGCGAACGTCGCCGTCGCCGATATCGACCTCGGCGCGGCGGCCAGGACCGCGAAGGCCGTCGAAGCGGCGGGGGCACGTGCCCTCGCGATCGAGTGGGACCTCGGCGACCTGCAATCCATCGACCGGCACGTCAGGCGGGTGGAGGAGACGCTCGGCCCCGTCGACATCCTCGTCAACAACACCGGTGGCCCGCCACCATCCCCCGTGCTCGGACAGGACCACGCGGTGTGGCTCAGCCACTTCGGGTCCATGGTGCTGTCGGTCATGGCGATCACCGATCGCGTCGCCCCGTCGATGAAGAGCCGGGGCTGGGGCCGGATCATCACCAGCACGAGCTCGGGAGTGATCTCCCCGATTCCGGGACTCGGGTTGTCGAACACACTCCGCGCCAGTCTCCTCGGCTGGTCGAAAACACTCGCTCGGGAAATCGCCGCCGACGGAATCACCTGCAACGTCGTCGTCCCTGGACGGATCAGCACCGCGCGGGTGAATTTCCTGGACGAGGCAAAAGCCGCGCGTGAGGGGAAAACAGCCCAACAGGCCGTCGAGGAAAGCCTCGCGTCCATTCCCGCAGGCCGCTACGGCGAGCCGCAGGAGTACGCCGCGACCGTCGCCTTCCTCGCCGGCGTCCCCGCCGCCTACATCACCGGCTCCGTCGTCCGCGTCGACGGCGGCCTCATCACCGGCATCTGACCGACAGCCCCAACGACGAAGGTTGCCGCATGGCATTGCTGACTCGAACCACCAAGGGCGTGTTCGCCATCGCACCGACCCCTTTCGACGACTCCGGTGCCGTCGACCTCGACTCGCTCAGCCGCCTCACCGAGTTCTACGCCGCCGCCGGCGTCACCGGACTGACGCTGCTCGGCCAGATGGGCGAAGCACCGAAGCTGTCCCACACCGAGGGCGTCGACATCGTCAAACACGTCCTGAAGCGGACCGAACTACCCGTCGTCGTCGGGGTGTCCGCACCCGGCTACGCCGCCATGAAGGCACTGTCCGCGGAGGTGATGGCCGCCGGCGCGGCCGGCGTGATGATCGCGCCCCCGAACACCCTGCGCACCGACGACCGGATCGTCGCCTACTACGAGGGCGCAGCAGCGGCCATCGGCGGCGACGTGCCCTTCGTGATCCAGGACTACCCGCTGTCGTTCTCCGTGGAGATGTCACCCGCCGTCATCGCGCGGATCGCCGGCGACCTGCCGGGATGCGTGATGCTCAAGCACGAGGACTGGCCCGGCCTAGAGAAGATCAGCAGCCTGCGCCACAAGGAAGCGAGCGGCCAGATGCCCCGCCTGTCCATCCTCTGCGGAAACGGCGGCCTCTTCCTCGACTTCGAAACCGAACGCGGAGCGGACGGCGCCATGACCGGATACTGCGTCCCCGAAATGCTCGTGGACGTCGTCCGGCACACCGCGGCAGGCGACCGCGACGCGGCCCACGACGCCTTCGACGCGCACCTGCCGCTCCTACGGTACGAGCAGCAGCCCGGCACCGGCCTCGCGGTGCGCAAGTACGTGATGAAGCGGCGCGGCCTGCTGCGCTGCGACGCCCAGCGGAGCCCAGGAGCTAGCCTGTCAGCCAGAGCCCGAAGCGAGGTCGACTACCTGCTCGCGCGCCTGGCCCGCAAGGACCCACGGCTCACCCTCGCGCCCTGACCGGACCGCAGCGCCGCGCCGGCAGCGCACCGCGGCGTCCCCGAACGACGGAAGAACTACGACCGATGCAGCTGCGCCAGCTGGAATACTTCATCGTCATCTGCGAGGCCGGATCGTTCAGCGCCGCAGCCGGTCGGCTCTACGTCACACAGCCGTCCCTGTCCCAGCAGGTACGGGCCCTGGAGAAGGAACTCGGAGCGGCGCTGCTCGAGCGGGGCCGGTACGGCATCACCCTGACACCCGCAGGAAGGATCTTCCTTCCCCAGGCGCAGCGCGCCGTTCAGGCGGTTCGCGATGCCGGGGACTCGGTACGACAGGTGGTCGAGGGTCGCAGCGGGGACGTCCACGTGCTCACGGTCAGATCCGTGGCCTCGGGCATCCTGCCCGCGCCGGCGTCCCGCTGGCACTCCCTGTTCCCCTCCACGGTGCTGCGGCTGCACGACTTCTCCCACCGGCGCGAGCTGGAGAACGCAGTGCGCAACGGCCAGGGAGACCTCGCCGTGGGACCGCGGCCCACCGCGTGGGAAGGTCCGGTGGTCTCTCTCGGATTCGAGGAGATGGTGGTCGTCGGACCCGACGAACACGCACCGGGCGAGTCCGCGGAGCCGACCGAGCTGAAGGAGGCCGACTGGGTGCTCTACGAGTCGGAGCAGGGCATGAGCGAGGTGGTGGACTGGGTCACGGCCCGTCTCGGGTTCACCCCGCGGGCCGTCGCAAGGACCGGTCAGGTATCCGCCGCGCTCCTGTTCGCGGTCGAGGGCATCGGCCTCACCATCACCCCGGAGAACGCGGTGCCGCTCCGCTGGGCCGGACACGCACGCCGAATCGGGCCGGGCTTCTTTCGCGAGCTGGTCGCCTACAGCAGAAACCACCCTCCGCAGCTCGCGGAGCGCTACAGGGACATGCTCGACTCCCTCGAACTGCCGCTGGTCCCGGAAGGAGAGCTGCCCGACGGCGCCGTCCACTTTTGATCCGCGCAGCGCCGATACCGCCGATGCGTTCCCCGTGGTGCAGCGGCCGGGCCAGGTGGTGGCGCTGGACACCTCCGTCCTGCCGGTGAAGGTCAGCGAGGACGTTTTCGGCGAGGCGGTGCGTGATGATGCCGTTGCCGATGCGCCCGGACTGGGGTGCGGAGATGGAGTGGGCCTACCGTGGCGACGATGTACCGGTCGGGCAGGAAGCGCCCGACGGTGCTCCGCGGCGGACGGAAGGCGGTCAAGGCGGAAGAATCTGTGGCCTTCACGGCAACCTTTTCGTCCTCGGCGGCCACTCAGTGGTGTCCGGCCAAGTGGTCCGGTCAGAGACACCGGCTGAAAGAGAGCACCGACATGTTCCCTCGCCCATCCGCGGCGCCGGAGGCGTCGCCCGGCGGCCGCGCCCGCCGTGGTCGCGCCTTGTCCCGCTCGGCCATTCCGGGGCAGCGGACGCACCGCAGCCGTAAGTTGTACCAGCGCCGGGGTTTCTGGGCGGCCGTCGGTCTGGCGGTCGTTGGCGGCTCGGTGGTCGTGGTCAACACGGCCTCGGCGGGAATCGTGTCCGTGGACACGAGCTCCTGGTACGTGCTGGTCAACCACAACACCGGCCAGGTGCTGGACGACTACGGCTACGGCGCGCACGACGGCGCCGCGGTGGTGCAGTGGAGCCGCACCGGCGAGGCGAACCAGCAGTGGAAGTTCATCGACGCGGGTGACGGGAGCTACCGGCTGCAGAACCGGTACTCCGGCAAGGTGCTGGACGACTACGGCTGGTCGAAGACCGAAGGCTCCCAGGTGGGGCAGTGGCACGACATGAACGGCGCCAACCAGCAGTTCCACCTGGAGAAGTCGTCGGACGGCTACGTGCGTCTGATCAACACCTTCAGCGGCAAGGCCGTCGAGGTCCCGCTCGGCTCCAAGACCGACGGGGGCCAGATCGCCCAGTACCACGACTGGAACGGCGCCAACCAGCAGTGGCAGCTCGTCCCGGCCGGCAGCATCAGCGGCACCGGGAACACGGGGAGCTCCGGCAGCAGCGCCGCGCCCACCTTGCCCGCCAAGCCCACCACCCCTGTCACGCCGGGCGGCAGTGCTCCGACGAGCCAGGCCACGAGCGGTACCCGCCCGACGTCGGCGCCGCCGGCGTCCCCGACGGCTGGCGGCGGCGGCTCGGCGAAGAGCTTCATGGGCAGCAGCACGATCCTCGTCGGCGGCTCGATGTCCGACGCCTCGGCGAGCGCCGCGCCGTTCGACGCGCAGTACGCCTACGTGCACAGCCAGCCCGCGCCCTCGTCGGACTACTACACGGCGGCCCGCTGCCAGGACGGGTGGTCGGGCTGGTGGGGCTGCTGGACCGGCAGTACCACGGCGCCCGGCACGTACGTGACCTACCGGGACGCCAAGGCGGCCCAGGAGACCTACCAGGGCAAGCCGCGCCCGCAGAAGTTCCTCTGGACCTGGTACTCGCTGCGCGACCTCGGTGACGCGGCGGGCCAGGGCGACGGTCCGGGCGAGGTCCAGGCCATCAACAGGGCCGACCTGCTCACCCGGTACCTGAACGACTACCGCTTCTTCCTCCAGAAGATCGGCACCTCGCACGACATGATCGACCTCGAGCCCGACTTCTGGGGCTACGTCCGGTCGCTCGGTGACCCGCGCCAGGTCGCCGCGCAGGTCAAGGCCGCGAACCCGACGGACTGCGGCTCGCAGGAGAACAGCGCCGCCGGCCTGGCCCAGTGCCTGATCTCGATGGCGCACAAGTACGCGCCGAACACCGCCGTGGGAATGCACCTGTCGTGCTTCGACTGGCAGCAGAACACCCCGCAGTGCGTCAAGGACTACGCCCACCTCGGCGCACAGAACGCCGACTTCCTGGCCACCGACGTGTCGGACCGCGACGCGGGCTGGTACGCGCAGCCCGCCCACGGCGGCCTCAACAAGTTCTGGACCGACCAGACGGCCGCCGCCCAACTGGCGTTCTACAAGACGATGGCCGAGTCCGTGGGCAAGCCGGTGGTCCTGTGGCAGATCCCCGTGGGCAACATGGCGCAGAACAACACCCTCAACCACTACAAGGACGACAAGGTCGACTGGTTCTTCGCGCACATGGACCAGGTGGCCAACGCGCACATCGCCGGTCTGCTGTTCGGCTCGGGGCAGCAGGAACAGACCACGCCCGAGACCGACGGCGGAAACCTGATCAACAAGACGATCGCGTACCACAACTCGGGCGGTACAGCGCTCAAGTAGGCGAATCTACGACCGTGGCCCCACCTCTTCGGTGGGGCCACAGTCGTTCTCCTGGCCGGCCTGCGGACTTCTCGGCCGGCGTCGGCCGCGGCGCGCAGCCGGTCCCATCGCCGCCACAAGGCGAGCAGCGCATCGGCCGCCAGGTCGTCGGCCGTATCCGCTTCGCCGGTCAGAAGGTGGGCGAAACGGGCAAGTTCGGCGTAGTGGCGTTCGAAGAATCCATGGAAGTCCGCGGACGCATCATCGAAGAGCATGTCCGTCGGCAACCTCTCAGTGCGTTGCTGGCGCTCACATCCGAAAGCGGGGGAGCGGCAGCGTACCAATCGGTAGCCGGTTCCGGTTCATCAAGTGGCTCTGTCCACGCACGTCATCGTCGCCGATTCCGCCGGGCATGAGGGAGGCGTGACGCGACCGGCGGCGTGCAGTGCGCCGGCAGCCGGCAAGCCCGGCAAGCCCCGCCCACGGACGACTTCACCGTCGCCGTGCGGGAGGAGATCGGCGCGCTGGTCTACCGCTGGGTCCTCAAGCCGGGCCGTGTGGTGCCGCCCGGACAGCACGTCCTCGCCGGCGGGTACGACCACGCCACCAGCGGACGGGACGCCGAGGATGACACCGACCGCGCCGACGCCGGGACCGCCGCAGGCGCCCTCGCGGCCCGGGCCGGCCTCGCCCCGACGGGATGAGGGCCACGCCCATCCGCTCGACAAAAGATCTCCTTTCCCGAACGGCAACCTTCCTGGGCGCGGCGGCAACTGACGGGTAACCGGGGCCGAGACCAGGGCCCCCTTCGCCAGAAGGACAAGCCTTTGCCAGATCAGAACCGCTCTCATCGCCGCCGTCCGCCCACCCGCCGCGTGATCGCCGTCGCCGTGGCGCTCGCCGCCGTGGGCGCGGCCGTACCGCTGGTGGCCCAGGCCGCGTTCACGTCGAATCCCAGCGCACCGACCACGCTGGGTGCGGCGGCGGCCGGCAGCGGCCGCTACTTCGGTACGGCGGTGGCCGCGGGAAGGCTCGGGGACCCGACGTACTCGGGCATTCTCGACCGGGAGTTCACCATGGTCACCCCGGAGAACGAGATGAAGTGGGACAGCACCGAGCCGTCCCGCGGGTCGTTCAACTTCGGGCCCGGCGACACGATCGTCAGCCACGCCTCCGCCCATGGCCAGAAGATGCGCGGCCATACCCTGGTCTGGCACTCCCAGCTGCCGGGCTGGGTCCGCTCGACCACCGACGCGAACACGCTGCGCAGCGTGATGAACAACCACATCACCCAGGAGATGTCTCACTACAAGGGCAAGATCTACGCCTGGGACGTGGTCAACGAGGCCTTCGCCGACGGCGGCAGCGGTCAGCACCGCAGCTCGGTGTTCCAGGACGTGCTGGGCAACGGCTTCATCGAGGAGGCCTTCCGCACCGCCCGGGGCGTCGACCCCTCGGCCAAGCTCTGCTACAACGACTACAACATCGAGAACTGGACGGACGCCAAGACCCAGGGCGTCTACTCCATGGTCAAGGACTTCAAGGCCCGCGGCGTGCCCATCGACTGCGTCGGCTTCCAGAGCCACTTCGGTGCCGGCGGCCCGCCGGCCAGCTTCCAGACCACCCTGTCCAGCTTCGCCGCGCTCGGCGTGGACGTCCAGATCACCGAACTCGACATTGCCCAGGCGTCCACCACCGCCTACACCAACGCTGTCAAGGACTGCCTCAACGTCGCGCGCTGCACCGGCATCACCCTGTGGGGCATCCGCGACAGCGACTCCTGGCGCGGCGGCGAGAACCCGCTGTTGTTCGACGGCAACGGCAACAAGAAACCCGCCTACGGCTCGGTGCTCACCACCCTGGGCAGCGCCGGCGGCGGTAAGCCGGGCGGTGGCAGCGGCGGCACGCCGGGCGCGGGCATCACCTCCGGTGCGGTCTACACGCTCTCCGCCGTCGGTGCCGCCGGACGCGTGCTCGACGAGTACGCGGGACAGAACGGCAACGGCACCCCGCTCCAGGTCTGGGACGCCAGCGGCGCCGCCAACCAGCAGTGGCGGGCCGACCGGAACGGCGACGGCTCCTACACCCTGACCAACGTCGCCAGCGGTCGGGTCCTGGAGGAGCCGGGCAACCAGACGGGCAACGGAACGCGGATGCAGGTCTGGGACTCCACCGGCGCCGCCAACCAGCACTGGAAGGCCGCCCGGAACAGCGACGGCTCGTACACCCTCACCAACGTCGCCAGCGGCCGGGCCCTGGAGACGCCCGGCAACCAGACCGCCAACGGCACCGCCGTCCAGATCTGGGACTCCTGGGGCGCCGCCAACCAGCACTGGAACTTCAGCTCGCCCGCGCCGACGACGGGCGGCAAGTGCGCTCTGCCGTCGACGTACCACTGGTCGTCGACGGGTGCGTTGGCGCAGCCGGCGAACGGGTGGGCGTCGGTGAAGGACTTCACCGACGTCGTCTACAACGGCAAGCACCTGGTCTACGCGTCGGACGTGTCGGGGTCTTCGTACGGCTCGATGGCCTTCGCCCCGTTCACCAACTGGTCGGACATGGCCTCGGCCCCCCAGACCGGGATGAACCAGAACGCGGTGGCGCCCACGCTGTTCTACTTCGCGCCCAAGAACACCTGGGTGCTCGCGTACCAGTGGGGTCAGTGGCCCTTCGTCTACCGCACCTCGAGCGACCCGACCAACCCCAACGGCTGGTCCGCGCCGCAGCCGCTGTTCACCGGCAGCATCCCCGGCTCCGGCACCGGCCCGATCGACCAGACCCTGATCGCCGACGGCCAGAACATGTACCTGTTCTTCGCCGGCGACAACGGCAGCATCTACCGGGCGAGCATGCCGATCGGGAACTTCCCGGGCAACTTCGGCTCCTCCTACACGACGGTCATGAGCGACACGGCGAACAACCTGTTCGAGGCGCCGCAGGTCTACAAGGTCCAGGGCCAGAACCAGTACCTCATGATCGTCGAGGCCCGGGGCGCGAACGAGCAGCGCTACTTCCGCTCGTTCACCGCCACCAGCCTGAACGGCTCCTGGACCCCGCAGGCCGCCACCGAGAGCAACCCCTTCGCCGGCAAGGCCAACAGCGGCGCCACCTGGACCAACGACATCAGCCACGGCGACCTCGTCCGCGACAACCCCGACCAGACCATGACCATCGACCCCTGCAACCTGCAGTTCCTCTACCAGGGCAAGTCCCCCACCGCGACCGGCCCCTACGACCAACTGCCGTGGCGGCCCGGCGTCCTCACCCTCCAGCGCTGACCCTGCCTGATCCACGGTGACCGCGATCAGGTGCGGCCTGCCGACGCGTGGACGAGCGGTTCACGCCGCAGGCAACTCCACCCGCTGACCGACCCTCACCGCCCAGCGGAACCCCAGCCGTGCGTCGGCTGGGGTTCCCCCTCCTTCGCGGGTGGCCGAAGCGTCCAGCCGCAGCACCGCGCCCTCGTTCGTGCCGTCATGGCCTTCTACATCAGGAGGGCCTGCCGCCCGCCCCGGGGAGGGCTGGGCGGGCGGCAGGCGGTCGGGGGTGTTGCTCAGCGGTGGCAGTGGGCCCAGCGCTCGCCGGAGGACGTCGGGCGGGGCTGGGTGTTGACGTAGCCCTGGGCGCGTTCGCGTTGGGCCGGACTCGGTGTAGTCGTGGACGTACCAGATGTAGTGGCCGTAGTAGCGGTGCCGAAGTGGATCTCGTACCAGCCGGTGGCCTCCTGCTTGGCGGTGCCGCGCTCGATCCACCCGACCCGCCCGGGGTGATGGTCACCGCGTCGGTTTCGCCGAAGGGTGTTCGAGGTCTTCCACGTGTGGTTGTAAGTCGCCTGGATGGAGGCTTCGAAGACCTGCGAGAACTTGTAGCTCGCGGAGACGGAGACGCCGACCGAGTTCGCGGAGCCGGTCGTCTCCGCCCAGTTGACCGACTGGGTAGACGCCGAAGGCGATGGCGCCGAGCAGGAGGGTCCGGGGTGCCGAGCGGTGCTGCCGGAGGCATGCCAGACCGAGAGCGGCAGTCGCGGGTAGGGCCGGTGGGCTTTGGGGGCGAGCGGCGGGATGGCGCGGCGGAGCAGTACGGCGAAGAGGGCGGCGGCGGCCGCGACCGCGAGGTAGGTGGTGCGCCACCCGGCCGCGTCCGCGACGAGTCCGCTGATGCTGCGGGAGGTGAGCTACCCCTACTCCGACAACCAGCGCGCCACCGACCTCGACGGCACTTCTGGGAGCTGAACTCCGGCGAGACCGCACTCTTCCACCTGCGCCGCACCGCGACCGCCTCCGGGTGACCACCGACAGCCCACACCCCTGGCAGCTGCGCATCGGCGGCCCGGACGGCGCCCCTGCACACCCGGCCGGCCGGCACCACCGAGGCCGAGCTGGCGTACCCGGCCTGACCGGCCGGCCCCAGTACGCGGAGCCCCGCACACCCCCGCACGGGCGTTCGGGCCCCGCCGCCTTCCTGCGCGATGTCTTGACGGTGCATCGGCAGGTGGACATAGTGATGGCCGGTTCCGGTGTGGCCAGGGCGTCCTGCTCCGCTCCTGTGACCCTCTCTTCGACAGAATTGTTAACGCTAACAATCTCTTTCGGTGGCGACGACGGACGGAGCCGCACCGGACCGGACCGCTCACCTCACACCCCACCCTGTGAACGGAGTACTTCATGATCAAATCGTCGATCCGCAGGTTCAGGCGCGCCCTCCTCGCGGTCGGTGCGACCGCCGCGCTCTCCGCCGGCCTGCTCACCGCCACGGCCGGGACTTCGCAGGCGGCCGCCCAGGGCCCGTGCGACATCTACCTCGCCGGTGGCACGCCGTGCGTGGCGGCGCACAGCACCACCCGGGCCCTGTACGGGGCGTACAACGGCCCGCTGTACCAGGTCAGGCGCGCGGTCGACAACGCGACCAGGGACATCGGCCTGCTGAGTGCCGGCGGCTACGCCGACGCCGCCGCGCAGGACTCCTTCTGCGCCGGCACCAGCTGCGTCATCACCGTCCTCTACGACCAGTCCGGAAAGGGCAACCACCTCACCCAGGCGCCTGCCGGCGGGGCGGCCGGCGGGCCGGACAACCTCGCCAACGCCTTCGAGGCGCCGGTCACCGTCGCCGGCCACAAGGCGTACGGCGTCTACGTCGCCCCCGGGACCGGCTACCGCAACAACAACACCAACGGCATCGCCACCGGCGACCAGCCCGAGGGCATGTACGCCATCTTCGACGGCACGCACTTCAACGACGGCTGCTGCTTCGACTACGGCAACGCCGAGACCAACAACCTGGACACCGGCAACGGCCACATGGAGGCCCTCTACTTCGGCAACAACAAGGCCTGGGGCTCGGGCAGCGGCAACGGCCCCTGGGTCATGGCCGACCTGGAGAACGGCCTGTTCTCCGGGGTCAACCGCGGAGCCAACGCCAATGACCCCAGCGTCAACAACCGATTCCTGACCGCCATGCTCAAGGGCGGCCCGAACCAGTGGGCCCTCCGAGGAGGCGACGCCCGGTCGGGCGGTCTCGCCACCTTCTACAACGGCGCACGCCCCAACGCCACCGGCTACAACCCGATGCACAAGGAAGGCGCGATCATCCTCGGCATCGGCGGTGACAACAGCAAGTGGGCCCAAGGCACCTTCTACGAAGGGGTCATGACCCAGGGCTACCCGTCGGACGCCACCGAGAACGCCGTCCAGGCCAACATCACCGCCGCCGGCTACGACAGCGGCTCGACCGGTACCGGCACGCTGACCCCGGGCTCCCGGATCTCACTGCGGGCCACCACCGCACCCTGCTGCACCTCGCACTACCTCCGCCACGACGACGCCGACAACAAGGTCGTCATCTCCGGGACCGACTCCTCGAGCTCGGCCACCGACAAGGCCGACGCCACCTGGATCGTCCGCGCCGGCCTGGCCAACAGCTCCTGCCTCTCCTTCGAGTCCGTCAACAAGTCCGGGCAGTTCCTGCACCACTACAACTACGAGCTCTACCTGGACACCGACAACGGGGCCGGCGCCTTCGCCCTGGATGCCACCTTCTGCCCCACCACGGGCAACAGTGGGGTCGGCACCTCCTTCCAGTCCGTCAACTTCCCGACGAAGTACCTCCGCCATTACCACTACACGGCCTACATAGCGAGCAACGGCGGCACCAACAGCTGGGACAGCGGCACCAGCTGGGCCGCCGACACCAGCTGGCTGGTCGCCCAGCCCTGGAGCTGAACCACCGGGGCAGCACCACCGCGCACCGGCCCGCCACCGTCTCGCCGGCGGTGGCGGGCCCGGCTCGCGTGACGGAGAAGTCCCGGAATACGGCCGTGACACCACCCGACCGACCCCATGAACAGAGGAGCCAGCCTTCTCCTACAGCATCCGCGGGCGCCCTGGAACGGCACACCGCCGGACCGAACAGCACTTCGAGGGCCCGAACCTGCCGATCGGCAGATAGGGCTCGATCAAACTCCACTGCTCGTCGGTGAGTTGTCTGCGCGTCACAGCCAACATTCCTACCGGGTTCTGCCCCGGAGCAGGGGGCAGAACCCGAAGATTGATCACTACATCACACAGGCCCTAGCGTCGCGGTGTGACGAAGACGTCGTTCACGACGTACCCGTCCAGTCCGTGCAGCTCGCCGTAGGCGATCAGGTCGCTGCTCCGGTTGATGAACCCGCGTCCCGAATAGTTGAGCGAAGTGTTGCAGAGGACGCTGAATCCGGTGAGTTCGCCGAAGGCGGTCAGCAGTGCGCCCATGGCCGGGTTCGCGGTCGGGTCGACGGTCTGGGTGCGGGCCGTTCCGTCGACGTGGGTCACCGCGCGCAGGTCGGCGGATTCGACCCGGCTGAAGTACAGCATGTAGGGGTCGGAGAGGCCACCGCCGAACCAGCGGCCCGCTTCCTGCTCCAGGCAGATCGGGGCGATGGGGCGGTAGCTTTCGCGCTGTTTGATCCTGTTGAGCCTGGCCGTGGTCTCCTCGGTGAAGGGAGCGGCCAGGATCGACCGGTTCCCGAGGGCGCGGGGGCCGATCTCCCAGCGGCCCCGCGCCCAGCCGATGATCTTCCCGTCGCGGAGGTGGCGGGCGACCTCGCCGTGGTCCAGCGGGCGGATCTCGTAGCGCTGCGGGTCGAACTCGATGTCCTCCACGAATTCGCCGCCCGCGTAGACATCCCACTCCAGGTCGGCCGACCCGGTGTAGAAGTGCTGGGCGTCGATGGCGGTGCCGATCGCGGATCCGCTGTCGTTGGGACACGGTGGAACGAAGACGGCGGGGAACAGCCCGCACTCGCGCCAGCGCCGGTTCCACTCGCAGTTGAGCCCGCAGCCCCCGGAGATGAGCAGCGGGATTCCCTCGGTCAGGTACTCCCGGGCGTACGCGTGGAAGCGGTCGAAGATGGCGTCCGAGAGCCGGGCCGCCAGGTTCTTGTAAGCGCTCGATTCCACACCGACGTTGTGGAAGGGGGAATCGGTCATCCGGTCCTTCAGGCTTCCGGTGATGACCTCCTTCTGGCCGAGGACGAAGTCGATCACGTCCTGTTCCGCCCGGGTCGCCGGCCGGTTCTCGGCGAATCCGGCCAGGGCCATCTGCTTCCCCGCGTCCTGGAACCGGACGAACTCCTGGTGCGGACTGAACTTCGGGTCGGCGAGCGCGAAGCCGTAGGAGTACTTGTTGCCGGGGTAGTTGAGCACCTCCTTGAGATGGGTCACCTTCCCGTGCTGGTCGATCCGGTAGAACGAGCCGATGTTCCCCTCCCACACCAGGCTGTAGAAGGGCTGGTCCCGGCGGAGCGCCGACATGCCGTAGGACGTCATGATGTGGGAGCGCTCATGGGTGGACGAGAAGACGCGCACGGCCTTGCCGAAGAACCGGCCGGCCTCGTCCGTGATCGCGGATGCGCCCACACCGAAGTACCCGGCGCGCGAAGCCTGGTCGGTGCACTGGGTGCCCTTGATCCAGCCGCTCACGGCGACGACGTCGGGCTGCCTGTCCAGCCGGTCCGCCGCCGTCGCGAACAGTTCGGCCGTCGGATTGCTGTAGCGGAGGAACGAGTCCTTCTCCGCTTCCAGGGAGAAGAGCAGCCTGCCGTCGTCGACGGCCGCGATCGCCCCGTCATGGCCTTCCTTGAGGGAAAGAATCAGCATGATGGTCCGTTTCTCGGTGGGTTCCGCGTCCGACGGTTCGGGGCGGGCTCAGGGTCCGGGCGGCCCGGGTGCTGCGGGCGGCGCGGAGAGGGCCTTCAGGGCGAGTCGGTGCAACCGCGGGTTGGCGGACAGGGCGCCGGTGCCGTTCCGGGGCGAGGTGCCCAGGAGGTCGGTACAGAGGCCGCCGGCCTCCTCCACGAGAACCTGTACCGCGGCGATGTCCCAGGGGTTGACGACCGGTTCGGCCGCGATGTCGAGCGTTCCCTCGGCGACCATGCAGTGCTGGAGGAAGTCGCCGAAGGCACGGTCCTCCCAGCAGGCTTCGGCCAGCCGCAGATAGGCCGCACGTGAGTGGAAGACGTCCCAGGTCCGGGTGCTGGTGGTGGAGAGGTATGCCTGGTCGAGGCGGGTGCGGCCGGAGACCCCCAAGCGCACGGGGGTGGTGCCGGCCGGTCCCCGGCGCAGCCAGGCGCCCCGGTCCGCCGCCGCCCACCAGCGGCTGTGCAGGGCGGGGGCGCTGATCACGCCGACGACGGGGCGATCGTCCTCCAGCAGGGCGATCAACGTGGCCCAGACCGGTACGCCGCGCAGGAAGTTCTTGGTGCCGTCGATGGGGTCGACCAGCCAGGTGCGTCCGGAGGAGACGGAGCCGCCGGTCTCCTCCCCGGCGAACGCGTCATCGGGGCGGGCGGACCGCAGTTCCGCGCGGACGGCCGTCTCGACGGCGGTGTCCGCGTCGGTCACGGGTGTACGGTCCGGCTTCTCCCGGACCCGCAGGTCGAGGGCGTGGAAGCGGCGGACGGTGAGCCCGTCGGCGAGGTCGCCCAGACGGAGGGCCAGTTCGAGGTCGTCCTCCGGTGGCACGGGCGGCGTCACCGGATCACCTCGTCCGCAGTTCGAGCAGGTGGTACTCCATGACGCCCACTTCCTCGATCCGGCGGACCTTGCGCAGCATGTCGATCCGCAGACCGGCCTCACCGGCGAGCACGTCGAGCCGTTCACGGTCCCCGAGGTGGGCGGTGCCCAGCAGCAGCCGGCCGCCGTCGGTCAGGTACTCGTGCGCCCCGGCGAGGTAGCGGGCCTGGCCCCGGTAGCCCGGGTCGAAGACGGCGGTGTGGATGTCGCTGGAGAGGGCGAAGCCGTCCTCCACATAGGTCCAGGGCACGTTCCAGAAGATCGTGTCGAAGCGGCTCAGGGGATCGAGCGCCGAGTACATGTCGCTGTGGAGGACGCGGACCCGGTCGCCCACACCGTGCCGCTCGGCGTTGGCGACGGTATTGGCGACGGCCTTCTCGTTGATGTCCAGTGCGGTGACGGAGGCACAGCCGCTGAGTGCGGCGGTGACGGCGATGACGCCCGTACCGCAGCCGACCTCCAGGAACGAGCCGTCCCGGGGATAGGGCACCACCGAGGCCATCACCTCGGTGGCCGCGCTCAGCGTGCTGGGCCAGACACCCCGGTGCAGGCTCCATTCCCGTCCCAGCAGGGTGAAGGTGTCCGGCAGGTCGTCACCGGCGAGAGCGTGCTGCAGGGCCCTCGCCACGTCCTCCGGCGACTCTTCGACAGTCATGCCCACTCCCTCTTCGGCGGTGCGGTTCCGGTCATCGGGGCAGCTCGGCGGCGTACCGGACCAGCGCTTCGCGGTGACGGCCGATCTTGCGGAATGCCTCGGCGTACTGGTCGATGAGCACCGTGTCGTCGGGCCAGGCGGTGAAGGTCGGCAGGGAGAGCGCGTGCTGCTCGACGTACTCGGCCTGCGAGTCGGCCCCCGGCGTGGTGGCCTTCTTCGGGACTCCGGGGAAGAGAGGGTTCTCGGTGCGGGCGTAGAGCGGCAGGGTGGACAGCCGGGGGCCGGAGGGGGCGCCGACCTCCATGCCCTCGGCGCGCAGCGCCCGGATGAGCACCGAACGCGGAACGCCACCCAGCGCCTGGGGCCGGTAGAGCGGCTTGTAGCCGTACCAGGCGCCCATGTCGACGTGGTCGGCGACATGGACCTGCTGCAGGTACTCCACGTCGGCGAGCTGCTCGCCGAGGTGCCGCAGGCACCGGTGCCGGGCCTCCTTGCGTGCGGGGAAGGCGGCGAGGGCATGCCGGGCGACGATGGCGTTGAACGGCGACATGCGCAGCTTGAGTCCGAAGCCCGTGACCCAGTGGGCCCGCAGGTCCTCGTCGAGGACAGCGTCCCGGGAGCGGTCCCGGTAGTGCCCGAGGAGGGTGGCGCGGTCCTGGACCCCGGGGTCGTTGGTGACGAGGATGCCGCCTTCTCCGGCGTAGACGGCCTTGTTGGCCTGGAGGGAGAAGACGGCGGCGTCGCCGAAGGTGCCGACCGGCCGGCCCTTGTAGCGGCTGCCGTGGGCGTGGGAGCAGTCCTCCAGGACGCGCAGCCCGTGCCGTTCGGCGATCGGCAGGATCGCGTCCATGTCGCAGGGGTGGCCCCACTGGTGGACGACGGTGACGACCTTGGTGTGCTCGGTCAGCGCGGACTGGAGTGCCTTGGGGTCCAGGCCGCGGGTGTCGGGGTCGATGTCGGCGAGGACCACGTCACCGCGCAGCGCGAAGACGGGGCTCAGCGCGGCGTGGTAGGTGAGCGCCGGTCCCACGACATCCACCCCCTCGCGCACGCCGAGGGCGAAGTAGGCGGCGAGGAGCGCACTGGTGCCGGAGTTGAAGGTGACCGCGTAGCGGGCGCCGCCGTCCAGGAAGGCGAGGAAGTCGGCTTCGAGCCGGCCGATGGGGCCGCTGTTGCCCTTGATGGAGATGTCGGTGTTCCGCTGCGCGGCCAGCTCGGACAGCTCCGCCTCGTCCGCGGGGGGCGGCCACACCTCGTGGGGCCGTGGCCGCGAGATGGCGGGTGCGCCCCCGAGAAGGGCGAGCCGTTCGTCGGTGCTCATGTGCTCTCTTCCTGTCCTTGCGGGGTGGGTCAGGCGCATCGGTCGGTGAGTCCGCTCGTCCCGCCCGATCGGGCCCGGTAGATTCCGTCGATCGTGCGAACGGTGGCGAGTTGACGCAGGAGGTGGTCCCGGCGGTAGTCGCGGTCCTCCAGGCGGTCCAGATAGTGGATGAACATGGAGCGCGTGATGTCGGTCCTGGATCCTTCCGGGGCGTAGCGTTCCAACGGGGCCCCTCCGACGGCATGCAGGGTGGCCGTCCCGGGGGCGACGGTCAACGCGCCTTCCGAACCGAGCACGCAGAGCTGTTCGGTCTTCGCGAGGCTGTGGCGCGAGATGCGCAGCGAGCCCGCCAGCCCCCTCGACGGGTAGCTGCACAGGAGGGCGACCAGATCCTCCAGCCGGCGATCCCGCGTCTCCTGGTACTGGTGCACGAAGGCCGAGTGCACCCGGGGGGTTTCGGGGAACATCCCGTTGAGCACATCGACGAGGTGGTAGCCCATGTCGAGGAGCACACCACCCCTTGCCTGCGCCCGGGACGCGCGCCAACCTGTGGTCGGACGAGCCAGGTTGAAGTGGTAGTCGTAGGAGAACCAGTAGGGCCTCCCGATCCGCGCGAGGTTGTCCCGGGCGAACCGGAACACCGGGTCGAAGTTCCGTTGCAGCAGTGTGAAGACGCTGCGGTCGGCCTGCTGCGCGCGATGTATCAGCTGGCGCGCTTCAGGTTCGGTGACCGCGAACGGCTTCTCCTTGATGACGTGCCGGCCGTGCGCCAGCAGCCGCGTACAGACCGGGAAATGCTCGCCGTGAGGCACGGTGACCACTGCGGCGTCGAAGTCGACGGCTTTCAGTGCGTCGTCGAGGCTCCCGTAGTACGGGAATCCCCATTCGTCGGCGAGTGGCCCGGCGGGCGGGGCGGAGTCGACGCCGCCGACGATATCGGCAATCTCCTGTACGATTGGCAGGTACTCCTTTCCTTGATGCCCGGCAAATCCGATCATCAGCACTCGTGGTCGCGGACGGATGTCCTTCAGCCTGTCGCCGGGCATGCAGAATATTCCCCTCGCAGAACACCGCTCGACGATGACGTGGGAAGTCGGGAAAGGGTTGTTCAGCCCGGATCGGACGTACGTGTCCGCAGACGGTTCAGAGAGCCGTGCGGCTCCCCGAAGGGTCGGCGCGCCAAGCGTGTGCCGCGGTCACGACGTCCTTGATGAAGGTGCTGCCGCTGCGCAGTGTGTTCTCGTCGAGCAGCGTGACGTCCTCGGCGGCCAGCCAGGCGAACTCGGTGTGCTTGTTCCGTTCGAGTGCGGGCGAGGAGAGGTCTCCGTCCACCTCGACGAGGTAGTCCGACTCGATGTGTCGTATGCCGTCCCCCGTCCACTCCGTGTGTGCCACCCGGGCGAGAACGCGGCGCAACCGCCACCCCGTCTCTTCCGATATCTCCCTGCGGAGCGCGTCCAGGAGGGACTCCCCTGGTTCCACGGCTCCACCGACCACGTCCCAGCAACCGGGGAAGAGGGAGCGGTCGGCCGAGCGGCGTTGGACGAAGATCCGGCCGGCCGGATCACGGATCAGTGCGCCCACCACCGGTCGGGGCGGGGCTGCCCCGGTCATGAGGGTCCCCCGTCGCGCTCGGACGGGCACGGGGGCTCGGAATCAGTATTCCCGTACGAACGGTCGAAAGGGCGGGGGGTCGAGCGGTCCGAACGGCGGGGTCGGGGCGGGACGAAGCGGTCTGGATTCGAACTGGAGAATGAACGACCTGAAGCTTGCATCTCCACTCCGCGAGGTTAGCCGAATCCCGGAGAACAGGTGCGATGACGAACTTCTTCGGGGCGCCTTGAGTTCCACTTGACACGGCGAACGGTCGCGTGCTGAGGGATTGCCTCCCGGTGTATGCCGCGGATCCGCCCCGGCGGAATCGCCGGGGCGGGGCCTTGTCCGCGCACGGTCCGGTATCGGCCCGGTCCGCCTGCTGCATGGCGACGGGGCTCCGGCAGCGGATTCTTGAGCGATTCTTTCCTGCCACCGCTGACGGATCGTGATGGAACTGTATTGGCCGGATCGGCCGCCCTTCGCGTCCTGGCGATGCCGTCCTCCGGCCCCGCCGGACCGGCCGGCGCCTCCGTTCACCGGCGGCGCGCGACCACGAAGGCGTAGCCGATCTCCGCGAGGGCACCGAACCGGGGAAGGGAACGGGCGAAGTCGAAGAACTCGTAGTGCGGGTCGTCCACGGAGGGGGTGACACTCGCGAAGGCATCGGCGAACGCCTGGTAGGTGCGCCGGACGTGCTCCCCGATGTCCTGGAACTCCAGAACCTCCAGACCGGCGCGGTCGAGGGCCGTGCGGAGCTCCGCCGGCTCGGGGAGCGCAGGGGACCCGAACGCCCGGCAGGTCCGGCGGACCGTCTCCGCGGCCTCACCGGTCACCGGCGACCGGAGCAGCACGTCGGTGACGACCAGCGTGCTGCCGGGCCGCAGAGTCCGGGCGATCTCGGTGAGGGCGGCGGTCCGGTCGGGAATGTGCATCATGGACTCGATCGCCCAGGCACCGTCGAAGGACGCGGACTCGAAAGGCAGCGCGCAGGCGTCCGCGTACCGGAAATCCACCCGGTCGGTGAGCCCGGCGGCATCCGCCCGGGTCCGTGCGAGGGCGATGTCTTCGGCGCTGACCGAGATTCCTGACACCTGGCCACCGGTGGCCCGGGCGATGCGCAGCGCGGGCCGTCCCGTTCCGCAGCCGACATCCAGCAGACTGCGGCCGGGTGCGGCGGCCAGCCGCCCCGCCACGAGGTCGGTGAGCCGGTCGGTGGCCTGGTCGAGCGACCGTCGGTCCGCCGGGCTGTCCCAGTACCCGACATGAATGTTCCCGTCGACGGCCGCGCCGTCCACGATCCCGGGGTGCTCGTCACGGAGCGGGTCAGGGTCGAGTGAGGACGGGACGCCGTGCTGCGCGGACGGGTTGTCGGTCATCGCGATCTCCCGGGTGCGAGGGGTGAGTCGGCGGGTGACGAGGGCCGGCGGCGTTCGCCGGAAGCGGGCAGAGGTGTTCCCGGACGAACGCGACGCCGTTCCGCTCTTCCTGAAGGACTTCCCGTGCGACCGGTGGTGGGAACCGCTTCTCGGTGACCGGTTACCGCAGGACAGTGATGGCGGTGGGGAGGTGGCCGTCGTGGACGTGCCAGTGGCCGTCCAGGGTGGGGAGCGGGGAGGGGACGAGGAGGACGGCGGTGATCGACGGCGTAGACGCCCCTCCCCGGCACACCACGGCGCCCCCGCCCTCATCAGGGCAAGGGCGCCGTCTATGCGTACGCGCGCGGTTCAGGCGTCGACGACGCCGTCAGGCTTCGGCCGCTCCGGGATCATCCGGGATCAGGGGTTGGCCTGCCGGACCCACTTCTGGCTGTTGCCGCCGTTGCAGGTCTGCTGGACGAGCAGGCTGCCGCTGCCGGTCGCGCCGCCCGCGACATCGATGCACAGGTCTGAGTCCGTGGTGCGGAGGGTGCCGTCGGGGGCGAGCCGCCACTGCTGGTTGGTGTCACGGGAGCGGCATCTCCGGATGGTCACCTTGCCGCCCGGAGCGCTCTCGCCGTTGTTGTCCAGGCACATGTAGTGGTAGAAGGGGTCCGTCGCCTCCAAGCGCAGGAAGCCCTGGGTCAAGCCCTCGGGGCTGAGGGGGCTGTAGGTCACCGGGGAGGAGGACGCGCTCCGGGAGTTGGGCCGGAAGTTCCAGAGCTGCTTTGTGGTGCCGTCGCAGGCCACGATGTTCGCCTGCGCGCCCTCGGGGTCCTGGCTGGGCGAGTTCAGACAGAGACCGGAGGCCGAGCCCTTGATGGGGCTGGTGCTGGTGAAGCCGCGCACGATGTGCTGGCCCGAGCCCGCCCAGGGGGTGCTGGCGAAGTTGGCCTGCCCCGCGCAGCTGCCGTACTCGCGGACGTTGTTGACCACGCCGGACAGGCCGCCCGCGTCCGTGCTGCTGGGGCCGCCGAAGTAGGCATCGGACACCGTGTTCTGATCACAGCGGCCGGCGGCGTCGTAGTAGACGTACTCGACGAACCCGCTGCCCGAGGAGTTGAGCAGACCGCTCGGCACCGTCCAGCTGCCGATGTGGGCAACGAACGACCGGAGGTTGCTGTCGTCGAACACGTCGCCGGTCCAGGTGCTGGTGGTGGACGTGCTGGCCTCCCGTTTCACCGCGAGGTAGTAGCTGTGGCCGTATTCGGCGTTGAAGAGGACGGAGCACGACTGGCCGGCGCCGCCGTCGGCACCCGGTTTGCAGTTGGCGTCGTTGCTGGAGGTGTCTGCGGGGGTGCCGGCGCCGCCGGAGGCGAACACCGAGAAGACGGCGCGGAACTTCTGGGTGTTGCCGCTGGTCGGCTGGGGCTGCAGGCCCGTATAGCCGGTCTTGCCGTTGGCGACGCCGAACTGCTGGGCGTAGTAGAGGCCGGTCTGCTCGCTCGCCGGGTTGATCGCCATCGGGAAGGTGATGTTGGTCAGATGCCCTGAGGGAGCGTTGGGGACCGACCAGTCGAGGGATACGTTGCCGCCGAGGCCGAAGTCGACAGCCGACGCCGGCGTCGGGACGAGCAGCAAGAGCGCCGCGGCCGCCACTGCGGCGCCGCAGCGCCGCAGTGTCGAGGGGAGGGGCATGCGAGTTCCTTCCTGCCGCCCGTGGGCGAGGGGCCGTCGGCGGCATGACTGGAAGTGCTGGTGCGAACTGGCGGGAGGAGCGCTTCGGGCGGAGCGATGACGCGGGCCGGAGCTTCCAAGGCCCGTATACGTCCTACCGCGATGCGATGCACACAGTACCCACATGGTCACCATCGGTGATGAGCTGTTTGTTCAAATCAGCCACCTCCCATCCGTAAATGACGGAAATGCCCACTATGGCCGCCATCGGGGAGGGAGATGCGATAAGGCGGGCAACCGCGACACCCGTACGGCCTGACGGCCGGAGCCGGTTCGGGGCGGCCGCTGGTCCGCGGACGACCTGGGCGAGACCGGCGGTAGGAGCGCGCTGGGTTTCACCGGCTGCTCGCCGCACTTGTCACCGGCATCCGATGCTCGTTCTGCCTGGCACCGATGTCGGGGGACGCGGTCGGCTGTTGAGGGGGTCCAGACAATCCAGATCCACCTGCTCGGGTGAACTGAAGCTCAAGGCGCCGCGCCGACACGCCACGTGTCAAGATCGACGTCATGGACCTGAACCGGCTCTGCGCGAAGTAGCAGGCCCTGGTACTCAGCCACTACGCCGGCGGGGCCCCGCCTCCGGGCGCGCTCCGGTCCGGACTGGGAGATCCCGGGCGGGTCTTCCCGTGGAATGCGCCGTGCGGGTCCGGCAGGCTGTGGAACGCGTCGGAGCGAGAGGGGCCGGACGGAACTGCGACCCGGCCGGCGCTGCCGGGTCAGCGCCGGTTGCGGGGCCGGCGGCCGAGTTCGTGCAGGACGGCGACGGCGTGCAGCAGGTCGCGGGCCGGGGCGAGGCTCCTCCCGCCGACGCTCCGGACCTCCCAGGCGCCGTCGCTGTTCGGCAGGGCGTCGCCCAGTGGCACGGGGCAGGTGATGTCGGTGATGTCGGTGACGACCACCGCGCCCTGGAAGGGGATGGTCCCGTAGGTGCGGCCCATGCACTTGACCACTGCGGAGTTGGGTGTCACCTCGTCCGCGACCTGAGCGGTCGGCGCGCCCGGCGGTCCGGTGGGGGTGGCGTCGTCATCCGGGCTGACCTGGTCCATCATCCCATTATCACTCTCGGTTGTGCAGAAAGCTCTCAGCGTAACCATAGCGTGCGCATGAACCCCGCGTCCTGGCCCTTCCGGCATCCCGCGCTCCGCCCGATGCTGGACCCAGGCGGTGACGACGGCGGCACGCTCCGGGGGTGGCATGGACTACCGAATGCTGTTCGAGGACATCACCCATGCCGTCCAGCCCGCCCTGACCGACGGCCGGGTCGCGCAGTACATCCCGGCCCTGGCCTCCGTCGACCCGAGCCGGTTCGGCCTCGCCATCGCGGAGGCCAACCCGCGACTGAAGACCCGCGGCACCGGCGACTGGCGGGAGCCCTTCTCCATCCAGTCCCTCTCCAAGGTCTTCACCCTGGCCCTGGTGCTGGCCGCCGATGGCGACGCGCTGTGGACCCGGGTGGGCAAGGAGCCCTCCGGCTCGCCCTTCAACTCCCTGGCCCAGCTGGAACGCGAGCAGGGGATCCCCCGCAACCCCTTCGTCAACGCCGGCGCCCTGGTCGTCACCGACCGGCTCCTCACCCTGACCGGCGACGCCCGAGGCGCCCTGCGCGACTTCCTACGCACCGAGAGCGGCAACCCCCGCATCGACTTCGACGCCGAAGTCGCCTTCAGCGAGAGCCGCCACGGACACCGCAACGCCGCCCTGGCCCACCTGCTCGCCGACCACGGCCGCCTCGACAACCCCGTCCCCGACATACTCGACCACTACTTCTGGCAGTGCTCGCTGGCCATGAACTGCCGCGACCTCGCCCGCGCCGCAGGCTTCCTGGCCCGCCACGGCCTACGAGCCGACGCCACCCGCCTGCTCACCCGCAGCGAGGCCAAGCGCATCAACGCCGTCATGCTGATCGGCGGCACCTACGACGCCGCAGGCGAATTCGCCCACCGCGTCGGACTCCCGGCCAAGAGCGGCGTCGGCGGCGGCATCATCGCCGTCATCCCCGGCCGCTGCACCGTCTGCACCTGGGGCCCGGCCCTGGACCGCCACGGCAACTCCACCGCCGGCATCACCGCCCTCGACACCCTCACCACCCTCACCGGCTGGTCCATCTTCTGACACCCGAGGCCGACCGGGCCGAGCCCTCCCGAGCAGAGAGACCGCGTCAACCCTGAAGTCCAACGACGGCGGGCAGCGACCTGCCGCCCTCGGCCGCGAGAAGGAATACGGCACGAGCGGAATAACCACTCTCCGCCGGTATGACGAACGCTACTGCGTCGGCTGAATTCAGCCGACGCAGTAGACGTTGAGCCTGATGGGATGGTCAGCAGCGCGTGAATGGCCGTCTTCGTGCGGCTGTTCGACTCCGTAGCCGGGAGGAATCGCCGGTGGGGAGGCCACGATGAATGTCTGCGGCGTAGTCGTGGCGATGCTGTCGGGGCAACGGCTGGGCACCTCCCTCGTCGATCGGTTGTGTGGTGAACGTGGGAACCGTCCCCGGTCGCCCGTCCCGCCGGCCAGCCAGGCCGGCGGAGGGCAGGTCCGTTGCCGACTGTCGGCCGTGGGACGGGGCGGAGGCCCCGTAGTAGTCCGAGGACGGGAAAGCCGTCCCCATGGCGAAGGGGGCCAGCGAGTCTGCGGGGAGGGCACTGGAATGCCGGGAGGACGCTCTGTTCGGGGCGGAGATCCGGGTACTGGGTATCCAGACCGAACTGCACCGATGGGCGATAGGTGATCCCCGTCGTAGGTCTGGCGACCTGTTCAATCTCGTGGCCGATCCCGCGTTCCTTCTGGTGGCGTGGGCTCGGGTGCGGGGGAAATGGGGCGCGCGCACGGCCGTCATCGGCATCGGGAACGTCACCATGAAGTTCACCGACACCTTCAGCCTGAGCGGCATCGCGCTGGGCACCCTGGTCGTCATCACCGGCTACCACGTGCTGCGGGCGCTGGCCCCCGCGCACCTGAAGACCCAGGAGCCGCTGCTGGACGAGGGCACCTCGTTCTACGACGCGGGCGCCGGGGACGAGGGCGGGGCACCGCCGCGCACCCGGTAGCGGACGCGCCGCGGACCTGCCCGAAAGGGCCACGGCCGGCCGGACCGCTTGGACAACGGTCCGTCAGGTGGTCAGATGGTCGGATCGCTCCATGCGTCCGGGCCGCCCCCACGGCCGGACGGCCTCCGTTCTCCGCCACTCATCCACCCGGGAGAGGCATGTCCCTTCTGTCCCAGCACCGCAAGACCGCCGTCGGCGCCGCGGCCCTCACCGTGCTCGCGCTCTCCTGCGGCTCGGCCGCCGCCAGCAGCCCGGCCGCCGCGGCGGGCAAGGTCCTCTGGACCCCGAGCACCGCCAAGGGCCCGTCCTCGTTCACCGGAGTCCAGTGCGCGGCGGGCAACTTCGGCGTCGTCAAGGACGCGGCGAAGGGCAGTGTGTGGCGGGCCTTCCAGGCCGCGGGCGAGGAGCGCTGCGAGACGCTCGGCCCCGACCTGAAGGAGGGGGACACCTTCTACCTCGGCTGGTCGTCCAAGGTGGACATCAAGGACGCGAACAGCCGGTACGTCTTCCAGCTGAAGTGCTCGCCGAGCACCGGCACGGCGAACCACCCGATCGAGATCGACGCCACGACCGGGCGGATCCGCCTCCAGGAGTGGGACACCGAGCACGTCGCGCACCAGCTGTGGACCGCGCCGACCGCCAACGACCAGTGGCACTCCTACGCGCTGAAGATCCGTCTCGGCCGCACCGACGGCACCATCGACTTCTGGTTCGACGGCGTGAAGCAGACGTTCACCACCGGCTCGGGCACCTTCAAGGGCACCACCTGGGACGGCACCCGCAACTACCTGAAGTGGGGCTCCTACCACCCGTCCTCGGGGGACGCCACGAACACCTTCACCAGCCCGGTCATGGCGACCACGCTGGAGGCGGCCACCGCGGGCTCGTGAGGACCCGGTGGTCCGGACCCGGGCGGCAGCAGGCCTGCCGCCCGGGTCCGGACCGTCACAGCCGCTCGGGGACGGGGTTGCCGACCGCCTCGATGGCGCGGCGGAGCGGGACCTTCGTCAGCAGGGCGAAGCCGATCACGAAGAACACCAGTAGCGAGATGATCGCCGAGCGGTAGCTGCCGGTGATCTGGTAGGCGAGGCCGAAGACCAGCGGGCCCATCCAGCTGGTGCCGCGGTCGCTGACCTTGTAGAGGCTGAAGTACTCCGCCTCCCGGCCCGCCGGTATGAGGTGGGAGAACAGCGAGCGGGAGAGTGCCTGGCTGCCGCCGAGCACCAGGCCGATCATGCACGCCAGGACGAAGAACCAGGCGGGCTGGTGGGCGGGCATGACGTACCCGAGGGCGAGGGTGACCACCCAGCCGCCCAGCGAGCCGAGGACGGTCCGCTTGGCACCGTACCGGCGGGCGATCCGGCCGAGCAGCAGCGCGCCGCCGATCGCGACGATCTGGACCAGGAGCACGGCGGCGACCAATGAGGTCTGGTCCATGCCGAGCTCCTCGCTGCCGTAGAGCGAGGCCTGGGAGACGACGGTCTGGATGCCGTCGTTGTAGCAGAGGAAGGCGGCCAGGTAGAGCAGGGTGAGCGGGTGCTCGCGCATGCCGCGCAGCGTGCGGGCGAGTTCGCGCAGGCTCCCGGCGGTGGGCCGGTCGTCGGGTGCGGCCGCGGCGCGCTCGGGCACCGCGCCGGCCCGGGACGGCAGCCGCAGCATCGGGACGATGGTGAACAGCGCCCACCACAGGCCGGCCGAGGCCAGGCAGATCCGCACGGCGGTGCCGGAGGACAGGCCGAGCGCGTCGTGGCCCTCGAACAGCGCGAGGTTGGCGACCAGCAGCAGGCCGCCGCCGGCGTAGCCGTACGCCCAGCCCTTGGAGGAGACGGTGTCGCGTTCGTCGGGGGTGGCCAGGGCCGGCAGGTAGGCGTACGAGAGCGCGACCGACACCGCGTACGCGATGTTGGCGACCACCAGCAGCGCGCCGCCGAGCAGGTAGCGGTCGCCGTCGAGGAAGAACATCCCCATCGTGGCGACCGCGCCGACGTAGGCGGCGCCGCACATCAGCTCCTTGTGCCGCCCGGTGCGGTCCGCGACCGTCCCGGTCAGCAGCATCGCCGCGACCGAGATCAGCACGGAGAAGGAGACCGTGTAGGGGAAGAACGATCCGGCGCGGATCGAGAGGCCGAGCGGGTGCACGTCGCCGGCCGCGTCGGCGGCGTTCTTGGCCACCGAGGTCAGGTACGGCCCGAGGAACACCGTCAGGACGGTGGCCGAGAAGGCGGCGTTCGCCCAGTCGTTGATGTACCAGCCGAACTGCATCCGGCGCAGGGCCCGGTCGTCGGTGGTGACCGCCTGGCGGTCCGGAAGGTGGGCCGTGGTGCTCATGAGGCTCCTGTCACCGTGCTGGAGCCGGTGCTGCCGTCGGTCCAGCAGCCGCGCTCGCCGAGGACGTCCCGCAGGACGTCGATGCGATCGGCCATGATGCCATCCACCCCGAGGTCGAGGAGAGCCCTGATCCGTGTGGGGTCGTCCACAGTCCAGACGTGCACCGGCAGGCCGAGCCGGTGGGCGGCGCGGACGAAGGCGCGGTCGACGACCGGCACGCCCCGGTGCCGCTCCGGCACCTGCGCGCACACCCCGGCGAACGGCGCCCCGGGGCCCCGCAGCAGCGGCCCGGCCAGCGAGCGCAGCCGCAGCCGGGCCACCTCGCGGGGGCCGAGCGAGGTGGCCAGCCGGGGGCCGGCGGCGGCGCGGACGGCCGAGAGGCGGCTGTCGGAGAAGCCGCCGACGCAGACCCGGTCCCAGGAGTTCGTCCGGCGGACCGCCCCGACCAGCGGTCCGACGGCCGGCATCGCCTTGACGTCGACGTTGAAGCGGGCTTCTGGGAACGCGCCGAGCAGGTCCTCCAGCAGCGGTACCGGTTCGGTGCCGCCGATCCGGGCCTGCCTGACGGTCTCCCAGGGCAGGTCGGCCACCGCGCCGGTGCGGTCGGTGACGCGGTCCAGGCGGGAGTCGTGGAAGGCCACCAGGACGCCGTCGGCGGTGGCGTGCACATCCGTTTCGAGGTAGCGGTACCCGAGGGCCACGGCGGCCTCGAAGGCGGCGAGCGAGTTCTCCGGACGGCCGAGGTCACCGCCCCGGTGTGCGAAGGCCAGCGGCCCCGGCTGGTCGAGGAAGGGGTGCATGTCGTGCTCCGAGCTCGCTGGGAGGGGCCCGTCGGTCCGGCGCCGCCGGCGCTCGGGCCCGTGCGCGTTACAGTATTACGCACCCTGTCAAGCAGTAATGCCCGCTGGTGTGGTGGGCGTCGCCCGAGGAGGAGGACCGGGCCCTGTTCGGGCGGATCTTCACCAAGGTCTACGCGCAGGACCTCTTCGACGTCTGGGCCGTCCGCCGGGACGGCTCCTTGATCGGGCACGCCGAGATCAAGTCGACCGACGCGGTCGGGGGCCACGAGATCGTCTACGCGCTGGCTCCGGCGGCGTGGGGGTCCGGCCTGGGCACGGAGTTGGCCCGGGCCCTCGTGGGCCACGGCTTCGGCACCCTCGGGCTGCCCGAGGTGCACGCCACGGTGGCCGCGCCGAACAGCGCCTCGCTGACCCTGCTGACCAGGATCGGCTTCGCACACGTCCGGGACATCCAGGAGGACGACGGCAGCACCACCCGCGTGCTGACCGCCCACCAGGCTGTCGGACCGGAGTCCGGCCGCCGGTGAGGCCGGACGGGCCGCCGTCCCGTCGAAAACGCCTGGGAGCCCGGTGCCTCCCGCGCGTAGGGTGCCCCGGTGGAGATCACCTACCGACGTTCCCTGCCCGACCGGCCCGCCGAGACGGACGCGCTGGTCGCCTTCCTCGGCGGCCATGAGTGGCCGTTCCACAGCACCGCCCGGGTCCACGCCGACCAGGCTCGCCGGTGGGTGGCGGACGGCCTGTTCGACGGTCCGCGGACCCGGACGTTCTGGATCACCGCCGACGGCCGGGACGTCGGCCTGATCCGCCTGGAGGACCTGGACGACGAGACCCCGGTGTTCGACCTGAGGCTCGCCGCACCGCACCGCGGCCGGGGTCTCGGCAGCCGGGCACTGGACTGGCTGACGCGCTATCTGTTCGATGAGTTCCCGCAGGTGAACCGGGTCGAGGGAACCACCCGCCGGGACAACCTGGCCATGCGTCGCACCTTCCTGCGCTGCGGCTACGTCAAGGAGGCGCACTACCGGGAGGCCTGGCCCGCGGGCGACGGACCGGCCCACGACAGCGTCGGGTACGCCGTCCTGCGCCGTGACTGGCTCGCGGGCACCGCCACACCGGTGCGGTGGGACGACGAACCGGACCTCACCCGCCCGCGGTCATGACCGGCCCCGACTGAAGCCGTCGGCGCGTCAACTCAGCGGTGACATGGGGACATTGCCACCGAATGCGAACGGGGCCGGCAGGTGGACGACGCGAGGTCGTCCCTGCCGGCCCCGGCTCTGCGGGTGGGGCGCCGGTCCGGGTCAGAGCGCGGACGCGGCGGCCTTCTGCGCGGTCTCCCGGGGCGCCGCGGCGGTCGCGGGCTTCGGGGCGAGGAGCCGTTCGGCGAGGTGGCCGAAGACCAGGCCGAAGGTGGCCCAGAGGGTGAGCTGGATGGCGAGCGCCGAGATCCGGAACTGCCAGAGCAGGGTGGCCGAGAAGTCCTCGGGCACCTCGTTGATCGCGGGCAGGAGGACGTAGGCGAGGCCGACGGCCACTCCGAAGCCCAGCACGCCGACGACGGTGGCGTACCAGTTGCCCAGGCGCGGGGCGAGCCGCTTGCCGACGATCACCGCGGCGACCGCCAGCAGCACACTGAGCGCCATCATCAGGAAGTACAGCGTGGTGCGTTGGCCGATCGTCTCCGGGTCGCCCACCGACGGCGGGTTGGCCGGGTACTTGAGGAACGGCACCACGTACACGGCGAGCAGCGCGACCCCGGACAGCAGGGCCGCGGTCGCCCGCGGGGTGAAGCGGCCGACCCGGCCGAGGGCGAAGCTGTAGGCGAGGGCGGCTGTCCCGCCGAAGGACACGCCGTAGACGAGGACGCCGGTGGCCAGCCCGGCGGTGGACTGCAGGGCACGGCTGACGATCTCCACCTCCATGCCGTGGTCGGCGCCGTGGGCGGCGTGCGCCTCCTCGTAGGCGATGGCGGCGTCCACCCGGGGCTCGCCGAGCAGGTAGGCGACGAGCAGGGCGAGCAGACCGGCGGCGAGGCCGGCCAGCATGCCGCGGACGAGCAGGGATCTGACGGTCGCTGAGTTCACGGTTCGGTTCCCCTCGGTCAGTGGCAGGGGAAACCGAGCAGGTGGCGACCGTCGTGCACCCATTCGTGCACGTCCTCGCCGGAGATGAGGGAGGTGGCGCCCTGTTCGGCGCCGACGAAGTAGAGCAGTGCCATCAGCAGGATGCCGAAGAAGACGGCCCAGGGCAGGATCGCCCTGACCGAGATGGGGGTGATGGCCGGTGTGGCACTGGCAGCGGGGGCGATGGGGTGAGCCATGGCCGACCTCCTTTGGGAACACGCGTCCCGTTCGGTGGAGCACGGACGACGGGGGCGGGTCTGACTCGCCGGGGCCCGTACGTACTCCAGGCTCCGGATTCACAGTGGCGCGACCGTGCCGGCTTCTCACCGGTCTTCCACACACCGTCGTCTTCAGTTGTCGCAGGGACGGTACCGTGTCGCGGGAGCGCCGCCAAGGGCGTTGCGGGGGTGATGGGCGCGCGGACCGGCGCGAACGCGTGCGCGAGCTTCCGTCCGTATGCGTGCAACAGTGCGGTTCCGGGCAGGGAGGACGTCGGATGACGGTACGGGTGATGTTGGTCGCACCGGTGATCGGGTCCGAGCTGCGCACGGCCCGCTTCGGCGACGACGGCCCGCCGGACGAGGCGGCCCTGGCCGCCGCCCGTACCGCGGCCTGCGCCCTGCCGGCACCGGCCCGGGCCTTCACCTCGCCCGCGCCGCGCTGCCGCCGGACGGCCGAGGCGCTCGGCCTCGGCGCCGAGCCGGCTCCGCACCTGGCCGACCTGGACGTCGGGGCCTGGCGGGGCCGGAGCCTCGACGAGGTCGCCGCCACCGACCCGGCGGCGCTCGCCGCCTGGATGTCGGACCCGGCCGCGGCGCCGCACGGCGGGGAGTCGGTCGCCGCCCTGGTCACCCGGGTCGGCGGCTGGCTGGACGGGTGGGCCGGGGACGCCGGCCGGGTGCTGGTGGTGGCCGAGCCCGCGGTGGTCCGGGCCGCGGTGGTGCACGCGCTCGGCCTGCCCCCGGCGGTCTTCTGGCGGCTCGACGTCCGTCCGCTGTCGGTCACCGAACTGTCCGGGCGCGCGGGGCGGTGGAACCTGCGCTGCGGCCGGGAGCTCGGGTAGGGCCGGGCGCCGACGGCGGGCCGGCCCGGGGCGCGGCTCACATGTGGGCGCTGATCCGGCCGCCGGTGCTGAGCACGATGTACACGCCGTTGGCGACGGCGCCGTCGTCCTGCTGGTTGGCCTCCAGGGTGCCGACCTCCTCGTTCCCCATGCCGAGGATCTGCGCGCGGTAGTGCAGCTCGCCGACCTTGGTGACCTTCGCCGTCCAGCCGCCCGCGAGCTTGAAGGTGCCCGGCCCCTGCTGCGCGCCGCCCATCCAGGAGTGGACCTGGCCGTCCATCGAGAGCACGACGAACATGTCGTTGGCGTCCAGCCCGGTGTCGCTGTTGTTCGTCTCCAGCGTGGCCAGGACCGAGCCGCGGCTGACGATCTTGGCGCGGTAGTTCTGGTTGCCGAGGTCCTGGATCTCGGCGGTGCTGCCGTCCACCAGGGTCTGGGTGTGGCCGGGCGACGTCGCCTTGGGCGGTACGGCCGGCGGGGTGGTCGGGCGCGCGGTGGGCGTGGCGGTCGGCTTCGCGGTGCCGGGCGCGGTGCTCGGTGCGGTGCTCGGTGCGGCGGTGCCGGTCGAGCCGGGGGTACCGGTCGGTGCGGGCGTCCCGGTCGCGCCGGGCGCCCCCGTCGCGGCGCTGGTCGGCGCGGCGGTGCCGGTGGCGGTGCCGGCGGCGGTGCCGGGGGAGGAGGAGCAGGCCGTCGCGGCGGATACCAGCAGGGCGGTGGTCAGGACCGTGCCGGCCAGCGAGCGGACGGCGGACGCGCGGCGGGTCGTCTGGAGGGACATGCGGGTTCTCCCGTGCGAGTAAGGGTGAGGACGGGCACGTTGTCCGCTCCCTCCCTGGTGGGGGCCGGGCTGCGGCGGTGCTGTGCATGATCGAAAGTAGTACGAACAGTCGACGGAATGGATCATTCCGTGTCACCGGACTGCTACGGGCGCCGCCCGCCCGGTGGGGCCGCTCCGGTCGGGCGAGCCACCGTGCCGGCGTCGTTGACGGCGCATCGGCCATCCCGTACAACTGCCCAAGATGCCCGATTCATCTGGTATTTGACGATTAGGCATCATTTGATCATCCATCAGATGATGACATTCGAGCGATGTGCCGGTGCCGGGGCCGTCGCGGGCGGTCCGGTCGGTCGAGAACCTGGAGGTTCGGATGCGTGATCCCGCAAGGCGGCCCCTCCTCAGGCGGGGCCTGGCGATCGGCGCCGCGGTCGCCCTCCTGGCGGGACCGGGCTCCGGCGCCCCGGCGGCTCCGGCGCCCGTCGGCACCCCGACGGCACGGGCCCCCCACTCCGTCACGTACGACGGCTACTCGTTCCTCATCGACGGCAGGCGCACCTACCTCTGGTCCGGCGAGTTCCACTCCTACCGCCTGCCCAGCCCGGACCTCTGGCTGGACGTGCTGCAGAAGATGAGGGCGGCCGGGTTCAACGCCGTCTCCCTGTACTTCGACTGGGGCTACCACTCGCCCGCGCCGGGGGTCTACGACTTCACCGGGATCCGCGACATCGACCGCCTGCTGTCCATGGCCGACAGCCTGGGCCTCTACGTGATCGCCCGCCCGGGGCCGTACATCAACGCGGAGGTCGACGGCGGCGGCTTCCCCGGCTGGCTGTCGACGAAGCCGGGCGACAACCGCCGCGACGAGCCGCGGTACCTGGCGTACTCCGACGAGTGGCAGCGGCGGATCGACCGGATCATCGCCCGCCACCAGTTCACCAACGGCACCGGATCGGTGATCCAGTACCAGGTGGAGAACGAGTACTTCGACAACGGCCCGGACGGCCGCGCCTACATGAAGCACCTGGAGGACCGGGCGAAGGCGGACGGCATCACCGTGCCGCTGGTCGGCAACAACAACGGCGCCTTCCAGACCGGGCACGCCGCCCTGGACGTGGACTCCCCCGACTCCTACCCGCAGGGCTTCGACTGCTCCCACCCCGCCACGTGGCGCGGCGTCCCGGACATCAGCCGAGGCCGCCTTCCCGACAAGCCGCTGGGGACCGCCGAGTTCCAGGGCGGCGCCTTCGACCCGTGGGGCGGCCCCGGCTACGACAAGTGCGCCGAGCTGATCAACGACAGGTTCGCGGACGTGTTCTACAAGCAGAACATCGCGGTCGGCGCGACCCTGCAGAGCCTCTACATGACCTACGGCGGCACCAACTGGGGCTGGCTGGGGATGCCGCAGAACTACACCTCCTACGACTACGGCGCCGCGATCAGCGAGACCCGCCGGCTGGACCCCAAGTACCACCAGGACAAGCTGATCGGCTACTTCGCGCAGGCCGTGGCCCCCCTGACGAAGACCGACCCGCTGTCCGCGGCGCCGACCGACAACGCGGGGATCGTCGACACCGCCCGGGCCAACCCGGACACCGGCACCCAGTTCCACGTCCTGCGGCACGCCGACTCCACCGCCGTCACCAGGGACAGCGCGCACCTCACGGTCGACGCCGGCGGCCGCTCCTACACCGTTCCGCAGCAGCCCGGCACCGCCCTCACCCTGGACGGCCGGCAGTCGAAGGTCATCCTGGCCGGCTACGACCTCGGCAAGGCCCGGCTGCGCTACTCCACCTCGGAGTTGATGACCGACGCCGCCATCGGCGACCAGGACGTCGCGGTGCTCTACGGTGACCACGACTCCGACGGCGAGACGGTCCTGCACTACGCCACCAGGCCCACCGTGACCGCCACCGACGGGGCCGCCACCGACAGAGCCGCCACCGGCGGGGCCGTCACCAGCACCTGGGACCCGACGACCGGGGACCTCCGGCTGAACTACCGCCACACCGGCCTGACCCGGGTCCGGATCACCGGCGGCGACCGCCCGCTGCTCCTGCTGCTGGCCGACACCGGCACCGCCAAGACCTTCTGGCGCCAGGACACCGCGCACGGCCCGGTGCTGCTCCGCGGCAGCCACCTGCTGCGCGGCGCCGCCTCCGACGGGACCACGCTGGCCCTCACCGGGGACGTCGGAACCGACGGCGCCATCGAGGTCCTCGGCCCCGCCGGCGCCCTGACCTGGAACGGCACGAAGGTGTCCACGCACCGGACGGACACCGGCAGCCTGACCGGCACCGTCCCCACGGCGGCCCCGGTCACCCTGCCCGCGCTGACCGACTGGCGGCACACCCAGGACTCGCCCGAGGCCCGGCCCGGCTTCGACGACTCGGGCTGGCGGGTGGCCGACCGGAACATTAGCAACAGCACCACCGGTCCGGTCACGCTCCCGGTCCTGTTCGCCGACGACTACGGCTTCCACACCGGCAGCACCTGGTACCGCGGCCGGTTCACCGGCACCGACGCGGAGACCGGCATCACGCTGACCACGCAGAGCGGCGGCGGGGCGGCCGCCTCCTCGGCGTGGCTGAACGGCACCTTCCTCGGCAGCTCCACCACCGACGGACCGACCACCTACGCCTTCCCGGCCGGCCTCCTGAGGAGCGGAGGGGACAACGTCGTCTCGGTGCTGACGGTCGACATGGGACACGAGGAGGACTACGAAGCGTCCAACGGCAACAAGGCCGCCCGCGGTCTGCTCGGCGCCTCGCTCCTCGGCGCCCCGCCCGGCGCCGTGACCTGGCGGCTCCAGGGGAACCTCGGCGGCGAGACCCCCGTCGACCCCGTACGGGGCCCGCTGGCCGTCGGCGGACTGCACGGCGAGCGCGCGGGCTACATGCTGCCGGGCTACCCGACCAAGGACTGGACCCCCACCCGGCTGCCCGCCACCGACCCCACCCCGGGGGTGTCCTGGTACACCACCACGGTGCCGCTCGACCTGCCAGCCGGGCAGGACACCTCGCTCGGTCTGACCGTCACCGACGACCCGTCCCGCCGGTACCGGGCCGAGATCTTCGTCAACGGCTGGCACCTGGGCAACTACGTCAACTACCTGGGGCCGCAGCACAGCTTCCCGGTCCCGAACGGCATCCTCGACCCCCACGGGACGAACACCGTCGCGATCGCGGTGTGGAACCTCGACGGCTCCACCGGCGGTCTCGGCGAGGTCGCCCTCACCGCCTACGGCAGCTACGCCTCCTCGCTCGCCGTCGGGCAGAACGACAGCCCCCGCTACGACAGCGGGCGCTACGAGCCCTGACCCGTGCCACCCGAGCCCCGCGGGCCCCGGTGTGGGGCGGGCGGGGCGGGCCCACCCCGCCCCCGGGCCCGGCCACAACAAAACGGCCCCCCACCCCGCGCCGGGCGCCCGGGCCGCCCGAACGCCACGCGCGGCGC